>CAZLBQ010000003.1:0-43381 GCA_964557745.1 uncultured Anaerolineales bacterium | reverse complement strand
GTAATGGGAGGAGTAGCCCGTCCCCGACTGCGAGGAGCGCAGCTTGATGGGCAGGCGTCGCCCGACCCGACGGCGCTCTGGATGGGCAGGGCGGGCGGACGGACGTGGATGGTCTCGTCGCCCCGTGCGGCGAGCGCGCCATCCGCGCCGAGGGACAGGACGACCGTCGTGCCATACTCGTGGGACGCGGCGCGGGCGGCGCGGGCCAGGTCGGCCAGGCTCGCCAGGGGCCGGCCGACCAGCGCCTCGAACTCGGCGCGGTTGGGCTTGATGAACCACGGGCGGCCGGCGGCCAGGGCCTGGACCAGGGCCTCGCCGGAGGTGTCGAGGGCGGCGGGGACGCCCGCCGCGTCCGCCAGGCGGAGCAGGTCGCCGTAGAAGTCGGTGGGGACACCGGGCGGGAGGCTGCCCGACAGGGTGACGGCGGCGTAGCGGCCGACGATGGCCTGGAAGAGCGTCTTGAACTCGGCCACCTGGGCGGGGGGAATCGGCTCGCCGCGCTCGTAGACTTCGGTCAACGCGCCGCTGTCGGGGTCAAGGATGGACAGGCAGGTGCGCGACTCGGCCTCGACGGTCACGAACTCGGTGGCGATGCCCTCGCGGCGCAGGCCGTCGGCGATGAACTGGCCGGCGAAGCCGCCGGTCCAACCCGTGACCGTCGGCGCCTCGCCCAGCGTCCGCAGGGCACGGGCGACGTTGACGCCCTTGCCGCCCGGCGCGGCGATGACCTGGGTCGGGCGGTGGATGGCGCCCAGGCGGAAGCCGGGCACGACGACCGTCTTGTCGATGGCGGCGTTGAGGTTGACGCACAGGATCATGGCGGGGTCCCCAAAAGACAAGGGGTGTTGTTGGACGCGTCCAACAACACCCCTCGCGCTTGAAACGGGATTAGTGGCCGTTGTGGAGCGCCGTCCAGACGCGCTCGGCGCGCATGGGAATCTCGGTCAGCCGCGTGCCCGTGGCGGCGGCAACGGCGTTGGCGACGGCGGCCGCGCCCGCGACGATGGGCGGCTCGCCGATACCGCGCGCGCCCAGCGGGCCATAGGGCGTCGGGTTCTCGATCATCTCGATCTCGAACTCCGGCATCCGGCCCGCCTGGGGCATGGTGTAGTCCATGAAGCTGGCGCTGAGGAGTTGGCCGTTCTCGTCGTAGACCATCTCCTCATACAACCCGTAGCCCAGCCCCTGACTCGCGCCGCCGTGAATCTGGCCCTCGACAATCAAGGGGTTGATGGCGCGGCCCACGTCCTGGATGATGACGTTGCGCTTGACGTCCAGGCGGCCCGTCGTCGGGTCGATCTCGACCTCGGCCAGTTGGGCGGTAAAGCCGGGCGCGTTCTCGTTGATGGCCGAGCCGCCCTGACCCAGCACCGGCGCGTGCTTCGAGCCGTAGTCCAATGCCTTGCCCGCAACGTCGGCAATGGTCATGCCCTTGTCCGGCACGCCGCGCACCGAGATCTTGCCGTCCCGAATCTCCAGGTCGTCGGGGCTGGCCTCCAGCAGGTCGCCGGCGATGCTGAGCAGCTGGCGCCTGGCGTCCTCGGCGGCCTTCATCACCGCCGAGCCGACGGTGTAGGTAATCATGCTGCCGCCGCTGTTGGCCGCGTACGGGCCGGTGGCCGTGTCGCCGGAGATGATGCGAATCTGGTCGGGCGACACGCCCAGCACCTCGGCCGCGATGGCAACCATGGCGTTGTTGGAGCCGCTGATGTCAATCGAGCCGATGTGGATGTTGATGGTGCCGTCCGAGTCGGGGCGGCAGACGGCGTTGGCGGGGGCTGTGCCGCCCACCCAGCCGCCCGCGGCCAGGCCCACGCCGCGCTTGCCCGGCTCGGTCAGTTGGGCGCGGTTGAGCCACAGCGGGTGCTGACGGGCGGCTTCCAGGCACGCGCGCAGGCCGATGTGGGGCCAGGGGTCGCCGCTGGGCATGGGGTCGCCGGTCTGGACGGCGTTCTTGAGCCTGAACTCCAGCGGGTCGAGACCGAGTTGACGGGCCATCTCGTCCATCTGCGACTCGATGGCGAAGGTGGCCTGGGGGGCGCCGGGCGCGCGGTACGCGCCAACGGGTACCTTGTTGGTCAGGACTTCGAAGGCCTGGATGTCCAGGTGCGGGAAGTTGTAGTAGCCGCCGAGCAGGATCGAGATGATGCTGTGCAGGCGGAAGGGAAACGCGCCGGTGTCCACGATGACGCGCGCCTGGAGGGCCGTCAGGCTGCCGTCGCGCTTCGCGCCCGACTTGACCTCGAAGATGACGGCGGGCGAGGGGGTCGTCGCCAGGAAGTCCTCGCTGCGGCTCAGGACGAGGCGCACCGGACGCTTGAGGACGATGGAGGCAGCGCTGACCAGCGGCTCGACGATGCCATACTTGGCCCCGAAGCCGCCCCCGACAACCATGGGGACGACGCGCACCTTATTCTTGGGCAGCTTGAATAGGCGGGCGTTCTCGTCGCGGACCAGGTACTGGCCCTGGGTCGAGGTGTAGATGGTCAACTCGCCCTTGATGGCGTCCCACGCCGCAACGGCGGCGTGGGGTTCCAGGTAGCCCTGGTGGACGATACCGCAGCGATAGCTCCGCTCGACCACCAGGTCCGCCTCGGCGAAGCCGACGTTGACGTCGCCCCGGTTGAAGCTGGCGGTGTTGACGACGTTGCCGTGGCCGGCGTGCTGGCCCGCCTCGGCCGCCGCGCCCGCGTGGGCCTCGGCCAGATCGACGTCGCCCTTGGGTAGGCCGTTGGGCCATACCTGCGGCGCGCTGTCGCTCATGGCCGCGACGGGGTCGACGGCCGCGGGCAGTTCCTCGTAATCCACCATGACCAGGTCCACGCCGTCTTGCGCCGCGGCCTCGGTCTCCCCGATAACGACGGCGACAGGCTGGCCGCGGAACAGGACACGCCCCTGGGCGAGGATGGCGCTGTTCCGGTTGGTGGGCGCGCGCTTGATGGGCAGGTCGTCGGCGGTGAGGACGGCGACGACACCGGGGGCCTGCCTGGCCGCCTCGACGTCGATGCTGACGATGCGGGCGTGGGCGTAGGGGCTGAGGACGGGGCGGGCGTGGAGCATGCCGGGCAGGGTCAGGTCAGCGGTATAGCGGGCGCGACCGGTGACCTTCTCCAGCCCATCGACAATGGGGATGCGTTGTCCGACGGCCTTGAACTCGGTGACTGCGCTCACAGAGAAGCTCCTTTGCTTGAGGGGAGAGGGATATCAGGGATGCGAATTAGGATTGTCGACGATTAAGCCCTCGGCCAGCGCCGCCTCATTCAGAGCGGTGTCAGCGGAAATGAGGGTGAGGGGTTCGAATTGTACACGCAGCCGTTGGTCGCCGTCGACCGGGGCTTCGTTCGCTCTACTTTCACCGTCTAGCCACTCGTCGAGCAGGTCGCGCAGCCGCTGCTGGTCCTCGCGCGGCAGCGCGCGCACCTCGGCCAGCACCTCGCCCAGTGTCATACGCGCCCTCCCTCCAACGTCATCCGTGTGGTCCATCGCCAGGTATTATAGGCATGAAGAAAGCAGGAGGCTACTTACGAGCCAGCCGGACGGCCCAGGTTCTCCGGCCCGAAGCTGTCGGGGAGCAAGTCGGCCAGGGTGTGCTCGCGCACGCGGCCGTCTGGTGTGGCGATGAGGACGCGCAGGTCGCCCCCACTGAACTCACGCAGGATCTGGCGGCACGCCCCACACGGGCTGCCACCATCCGCGGTGACGACGGCGATGGCGACAAAGTCGCGCTCACCTGCCGCGACCGCCGCCGCGACGGCGGACCGCTCGGCGCAGGTGGTCAGCGGATAGGCAGCGTTCTCGACGTTGCCGCCTGTATAGACAGCGCCGGCGCGGGTCAATAGCGCCGCGCCGACGGGATAGTTGGAGTAGGGGGCATAGGCCCGCGTGCGCGCATCGCTGGCGGCCTGCACCAGATCACGCGCTACGCGGTCCCACTCACCCGCCGCGGGTTGTCCCATGGTTCCGATCCTCGGTTTGGCTCGTCGGCCGCCTCGCTCTCGTCGCGGCTGGTCCCGCCGTCATCGGGCGGCCTGGGCGGCTCGTTGATGAGCTTGACACGGCCAATGCGCCGGCCGTCCATCGTCAGCACGACGAGGCGCACGTGGTCGATCTGGACCTCGTCGCCGACCACCGGCACGCGGCCCAGGCGGGTGTAGATGAGGCCGCCGAGGGTATCGCTCTCGTCCGTTGGCAGGTCCAGGTCTAGCTCGTAGTTGACATCGTCGATGTCAACGCGGGCGTCGTAGATGATCTCCTGCGCCGAGATCGTCTCGCTCAGCGGCTCCTCGACGTCGTACTCGTCCTGGATTTCGCCGACAATCTCTTCCAGCAAGTCCTCGATGGTCACCAGGCCCGCCGTCCCGCCGTACTCGTCGACGACGATGGCGATGTGGACCTTCATCCGCTTCAACTCGCTGAGCAGCGCGTCGATGCGCTTGGACTCGGGGATGTAGTAGGCCGGGCGCATGATGTCGCGCGCCCGCGCCTCGCCGCTTGGGTCGCGCAGATAGCGCGGCAGGTCTTTCGCGTACAGCAGCCCGACGATCTGGTCGATAGTCTCCTCGTAGACCGGGAGACGCGAGTGACCGCAGTCGAGGATGACGTCGAGGGCCTCGCGGACCGGGGTGTTGGCTTCCACGCCGACGATGTCGATGCGGGGGACCATGACCTCGCGGGCGACGGTGTCGCCCAGGTCGAACACCCCCTCGATCATGTCGCGTTCCTCTTCCTCGATGATACCCTCTTCCTCGCCCACGTCGACCAGCAGACGGAACTCCTCCTCGCGCGCCAGCATATCAGTCGCGCGCTCGCTGCCGCCCGTCGCCAGGAAGCCGACGACGCGGACGACGGGGTTGAGGACGATGGCCATGACGTCCAGCGGCCCGGCGATTAGCGCCGCGACCGACTCTGGGCGGCGCACAGCCAGGGCTTTCGGGAGAAACTGGCCGAGCAGGAGCACGACCAGGAGTAGCACGGCCGTCAGGTATTGGTTCGGGCCGGGCGCTGCGGCGACGGCGAGGAGGGTCGCCGCGCTGGCGCCGCCAACGAGGCCCAGGGTATTCAAGACGAGAACGGTTGCCAGGGAGCGGCGCGGGTCGCCGACGATGCCGCGGTACGCTTCACCGCGCGATACCCCGCGTTCAAGAGTGGTCTGAATGCGAATCCGATTGAGGGACGTGATGACCGTCTCACCGGCGGCGGCCAGGGCCGTCATGAGCCAGAAGACGATGAACAGGGCGACTTCAATCCAATAACTACTGCTTGGGTCCATGACTCTTTCTTTACTGCGCCAGGTGCGTGAAGGGCGCCACCACCGAGTCCGCCGGGCACGCAACCCCCTCGACCACTGCCATCTCGACGCGGCAGCGGTCACCGAGAGTGGCATCGCGCACAATAGCGTTCGGCCCAAGCACACACTCGGCCCCCACTCGCGTCGCACCCAGCAGGTGCGTGCCGGGGTAGATGACTGTGTCGCGGCCAATCTCGACGTCGGGGTGAATGTAGGTCGTGGCCGGATCGACGACGGTCACGCCGCGACTCATCCAGTCGTCGACGATGCGCCGCCGCACCACGGCCTCGGCGGTCGCCAGGAGCGGGCGCGTGTCCACGCCCAGGGTTTCGCTGTAGTCGTCCGTCTGAACCGCACCCACGCGATGCCCCTCGGCAATCGCCATGCCAATCAAGGCCGTCAGGTAGATCTCGCCCTTGACGGCGCTGGGCATGACGTGCGCCAGCGCCGGCCACAGCCAGCTATCGCGGAAGGCATAGATGCCCATGTTGCACTCGGCGATGGCGCGTTGCTCCGGCGTCGCCTCCGGCGCTTCCACCACGCCGCTAATCTCCCCTCGCGCGTCGCGCATGACGCGCCCATTGGGCCGCAGGGCCGGGTCGGCGATGAGGGTCGTCAGCAGGGTGATGGTGTTGGCCTCGCGGTGGTGGGTGTCGACCAGGCGGCGTAAGGTGGCCGTAGTGAGCAGCGGAGTATCGCCATACAGGACGAGGACGGTCTCGGCACGGCCCGCCACCGCCGCCTCGGCTTGTGCGACAGCGTGGCCGGTGCCCAATTGCTCGGCCTGGACAATAATCTCGACGTCCGGGCCGGTCCGCTCTCGACCGTCACCGCTCTCAACAGCCGCGCGCACGTCATCGCCCGCACCGACCACCACAGCGAGGGCCGTCGGCTCCAACTGCGCGGCGGAGCGGAGAACGTGCTGGAGCATGGGCCGGCCGGCGATGGGGTGCAGCACCTTGGGGAGACGCGACAGCATACGCGTCCCCTTACCGGCGGCCAGGACCACGATGGCGAGACTCATGGGCGTGATACGTGAAACGTGTTACGTGACACGTGAAACGTGATGCGTGACACGTGACACCCGTGTCGTGTCGCGCTCCCCTCGCGTCACTTGCGGTCGCGATGCTGATTGAGAGTGCGACTCAGGATGTCGTCCTGCTGAGCGCGCGCCTGCTGCCGCTTCTTCTCGGCCGCCTGCGACGAGCGCTTCTCCTGCGCCTTCTGGAAGGCGTACTGCATCGACGTCATCGCAGGCTCATTGTCGAAATCGCCCGACTCGGCCTTGTCGTACACGTCGTAGCGTGGCTTCATCGACAGGCTGATGCGCTTGCGACGGGTGTCGACTTCCAGAACCGTGACCTCGACGTCCTGGCCCGGCTTGACGACGTCCTCCACGCGGCGCACGCGGTTCTCGGCCAGTTCCGAAATATGGACCAGGCCATCCTGCTCGGCGCCAATATCGACAAACGCCCCAAACTGGGCGATATTCTTGACAGTCCCCGGCATCACGGCGCCAGGCTTAAGTTCGTCCAAGCGCAGACGTTTGGGCGCGGGCGCGGGCTTGGCCTCGGCTGGCGCCTGAGCGGGCGCTTCGGCCACGGCGGGCTCGACGGTCGGCGTCTCAACCACGGGCGTCTCATCGGCAGGCGCGGCCTGCTCTACTTTCATTTCCTCGGTCATACCAGTCCATCCTCCTGCGACATGAAGCATACTTTTCAATTCTAGCACGATGCGCCCCGCATTCCAAACGAGAATGGGGTTGCTTGCCCAACAGGGCAAACACGCTTACAATCCAAGGACTTCACCCACCTCCAGGAGCGCCAGACGATGCCCGACCTTCGCCCCGTTCAGTCTCTCGCCGAAGCCATCATCCAGAACGTCGAACGCGTCATCGTCGGCAAGCGCGAGGCGATTGAGTTCCTCGTCGTGGCGCTGCTGGTCGAGGGCCACGTCCTGCTGGAAGACGTGCCGGGTGTCGGCAAGACCATGCTGGCGCGCGCGCTGGCCCAATCGCTGGCGCTGGACTTCAAGCGGCTCCAATGCACGCCCGACCTGCTGCCCAACGATGTCACGGGCGTGTCGGTCTTTCACCAGCCGACGAGCCAGTTCGAGTTTCGCCCCGGCCCGGTGTTCTCCAACATCCTGCTGGCCGATGAGATCAACCGCGCGACGCCGCGCACTCAGGCGGCGCTGCTCGAGGCGATGCAGGAGCGCACCGTCAGCGCCGACGGCATCACCCATCCTCTGCCCCGCCCGTTCCTCGTCCTCGCCACCCAGAACCCCATTGAGTACGAGGGGACATTTCCCCTCCCTGAAGCCCAGCTCGACCGCTTCCTGCTGCGCTTCACTCTGGGCTACCCAAACGCCGCCGAAGAGGGCCAGATTCTGCGCGCCCTCCAGCGCGTCCACCCCATCGAGACCGTGACCCCTGTCACGTCGGGTGAGGCCATCCTGGCCGCCCAGCCCCAGGTCTGGGAGGTCCACGTAGATGATACCGTTGTGGAGTACATCACGACGCTGGTCAACGCTACGCGTCAGCACCGCGACATCGCGCTGGGGGCCAGCCCGCGCGGGTCGCTGGCTCTCTTTAAGACGGCGCAGGCCTGGGCAGCGTTACGCGGCCGCGACTACGTTATTCCAGATGACGTCAAATATCTGGCCCCCATCACCCTCCCCCACCGCATCCTGGTCAAGCCCGAAAGCGGGCTGCGGGGTCGCACGGCGGCCAACATCATTAGCGAAATCCTTGCCAACACGCCCATCAAGTTAGGCGACGAGAAGCGATAGTGCAACACTCTCCCGTGGCCACTCGACTCATCAGGGAACAGTGATATAATCAGCCGCCACGACGCGGCGCGCGTCCCTTGGGTCTGGTTTGTCACGCGTGAGGTCTTATGAACCACGCTCGTCTCCTCAGCACGCTGGTCATCGCCGTGGTCCTCTGCCTGAGCCTCCCGCCTGGAGCACATGCCGACCCCCCCGCCCCCGACCGGGCGCAGAACCTCGAGCGCGATGGCCTCGCCATCAACGACCCCAACACCAATAGCAGCGCGCCCTCCGTTGTCCTGGGCAACCTGGCCGGGGACCCCAACGACCTCCAGCCCTGGGTGGCCTACGAGCAGCGCACGCTTGGCCCCGGCCAGGATGTCTTCGTCAAGAGCTTCAACAGCGAGACCGGGCAGTGGGAGAAGCGCGGCCTGGGGGCGGGGCAAGGCAGCTTGAACCTGGACCGCGACAACATCGGCTCGTCGCCCAGCCTCGACTTCGCCGGCCCCGTGCTCAACGGGCGCGGGACCGTGCCCTGGGTCGCGTGGGCCGAACGGAACCCCAACAACCCCAACCTGTCCGACATCCTGGTGCGGCGCTTTGTCCAAGACGGTAGCCGCGAGACGTGGCAGATCGTGGGCGAGAACCGCAGCGCTGGGGCGCAACTCCTGCCGAGCCTGAACACCGACCTGCACCAACCGGGCGCCAACCCCCGTCTCGCCGCCGGCGGGACGGGCGCCGAGGCGACAGAGTGGCTGCCGTGGGTCGTGTGGGAGGAGAACCGGCTGGGCGGCGTGGACGGCTACGCGCGGCGGCAGATCTACGTGCGCCGCGCCGAACCGGCGGGCAATGGGGTCAGCCTGGGCGGCTACCGCTGGCTGCCCGTCGGCCGTGTGGGGAACAACGGACTGTCGCAGAGCCTGAACATCTATGCCAGCCGCGACGCAACAGCGCCCGACATTGCCTTCGCCGGTCCCAACCGCAGCCAAGCCTGGGTTGTCTGGCAGGAGGGCGAGCCGACACCGCCTGTGCTGCCCCAACCCACCGGCCTCTTCCGCCCCTCGCCCACCCCGACGCCCCCGCCGCCGCCGGTGCGCGTCTACGCCGCGAAGGCTGTCGCGGACGCCTCCGCGCTGGGCGGCTACCGCTGGGAGAATCAGCCGTCGTGCCTGGGCGGCGACACAACCTGCGCCCTCAACCGCAACCTCTACAACTATGCCCGCAAGCCGCGCATCGCGGTGGGCGCACTGGCGGGCGAAGACCCCACGCAGCCCAGGCCGTGGGTGGTGTGGCAGGAGCAGCCGCCAGGCAACGTTCAGCCCGGTCCGGGTGGCTCCAACGTCATCTCCCACATCTACGTGAGCCGCTGGGACGGGACGCGTTGGGTCCCCGTCGGCGGCCCGCTCAATGTCGTTCTCAATCGGGAGGCCAACGACCCCGACATCTTCTTTGTCGGTAACGTGCCGCACGTGGCCTGGTCCGAGGTTATCGGCCAGACGGGCTTCGTCGGCCCCGAGCCGCTCCCGCCCACGCCGCGCCCGCAGAGTCTGTATCGGTTCAGTTATGTCTACGTGGCTCGGCTGGCCGACGCCACGCCCGGCCACGAGCGCTGGGAACTCGTCACCAACGTCAACTGTGGCGTCAACATCGCCCCCTACTGGGACGGCGAGCGCCCGTCCCTCCACGGCAGCCCCGACATGCCCTATCTCGCCTGGCAAGAGAGCGGCCTCGTCGTTCGCGAGGCGACGCCGCCGCCCGACCCGAGCATCGGCTCGAACATCTATGGCGCGCGGCTCGTCGGTGGCATCTCGACAGGCTGCAACATCCCACTCAACACGCCCACCGTCCCCGTGACCAACACGCCACGTCCAACCCGCACTGCGACGTTCTCGCCGACGCCCAGCCCGACGCCAACGACGACCGCCACCGCCACTGCGACACCCACCTTCACACCGACGGCGTCCCCGACCTTCACCGCGACGCCGACCCCGACCTTCACCCTGACAGCCACGCCGACCCTGACCTTCACCCCAATGCCGACCCTGACGCCCACGCCCACGCCCACCTTCACTCCCACCCCAACGTTCACGCCCACGCCGACGGCCACCCTGACCCCAACGCCCACGTTCAGCCCGACGGCGACGCCCAGCGCTACGGCCACGCCCACCACGACCGCGACGCCCTCGGCGACGGCCACGGCCACGCGCACGGCGACGCCGAGCCACACGCCGCCGCCGACACCGACGCCCCAGGTCTACCGGCTATTCCTACCCTATCTCATCACGGCGGGCGCGGAGGGGTGAGGGCGGCGGCGCAACGACTCGCGCCCGGCCCTGAATCGGACTAGACTATTCCTATGCGCGACTTCTGGGGCTTCCTACTGCTGCTGTTCATCATCGCCGCCTTCCTACGGGTCGACCTGTTCTTCTACATCGTCTACCTGTTCGCCGGGCTGGCCGTGCTCACCCACTGGTGGACGCGGCGGGCGCTGGGCGCGCTAACCTTCCAGCGTGTCTACCAGAACCACGCCTTCCTCGACGAGAGCGTGCCCGTCAAGCTCACGGTGCGCAACACGGGCTGGCTGCCCGTGCCCTGGGTCCGCCTCCACGAGAGCCTGCCCATCGCCCTTATCAGCCCGGCCTTTGTGCGGCGCGCCGTCGCCCTGTGGCCGGGCGAGACGGTGGACCTGGAGTATCGGCTGGACTGTCGGCGGCGCGGCCTGTACCGCGTCGGGCCACTGTCCATCAACGCGGGTGACGTGTTCGGCTTTGGCGAGGCCGAGATGGCCGAGACGGGGCCGAGCTTGCTTACCGTCTTCCCACGCATCATCCCGCTGACGAAGCTCGGTCTGCCGTCGCGCTCACCCTTCGTCAGCCTGCCCCACCGCCAACGCCTGTTCGAGGACCCGGCGCGCGTGCGCGGAGTGCGCCCCTACCAGGTCGGTGACTCGCCGCGCCACATCCACTGGACGGCGTCGGCGTCGCTGGGCGACCTGGTGGTCAAGCAGTACGAGCCGGCCATCTCGCTGGAGACGCTGATCCTGCTCAATCTGTCCGAGAGCGACTTCGACGTGCGCCGCCTGTACACCGCCTCGGAGACGGGCGTCGTGGCGGCGGCCAGCCTGGCCTACCACCTGGTGGGCATCGACCAGGCGGTCGGGCTGGCGGCCAACGGGCGCGACCCGCTCAGCGATGGGCCGCCGCCGTCGCTGCCGCCCATGCGCGGCCGAGCGCAGTTGACCCACATGCTGGAAGTCCTGGCGCGGGTCGAGGTCGGGTCGGGCCGCCACGTCGATGAGTGGGTGCGGGCGGCGACGGCCAGCCTGTCGTGGGGCAGCACAGTCGTCCTCATCACGCCTACCGAGCCGCCCGAGCTGGCCCCCCTATTCCTGCACCTGAAGCGGGCGGGCTTCAGCCCGGTCCTCATCCTGACGCAAGGCCCGGCCAGCGGCTACGCCGCGCAGTTGGGCATCCCTGTTGCTCTTGTCCCGTATGAGACCGATATTCCAGACCTGACGAGGTTGTAGCCGTCTATGCCGTCGTCGCGGGTGATACAGGTGGTCCGGCCGCTACTGGTGGCGCTCATGTTCGCGTGCGTCGCCGAGAGCATCGCGCAGTTCATCCGCGCTTTCGTGCCGGGCTGGAACGCGGCCTACGTCGTGGCCGCCATGTTCCTGATCTCGCTCGAAGCGCACTACGCGAGCCGTCTGGCTCAGATGACGCACCTGAGCGGGCGCGAGCGCTGGGTGTTCCGTCTCTCCGAGTGGACCGTCATCCTGGTCGCGCTGAAGCTGGGCAGCTACCTGGCGCGCGGCCTTGGGCCGTTGCTCGAGGACCTGGGGCGCTGGGAGAGCGACCCGACCGAGATATTCACGCCGGAGTTTGTCATCGTTGTCGTGCTGGCCGTCGTGACCTGGCAAGCGTCGGGGAGTGTCTACCACTGGCTGCAAGACCTGACCCAGCCCGCCGACGGCTACTTCAACCCGGCCGCTAGCCTGGGCGCTCTACAGGCAATCTTCTTTGTCGGGGGCGTCGTCGTGGTCCTGTTCGCCGGGCTGACCCAGGTTGGCTTGCAGTACGCCCTCCAGATGAACCGCCCGCCCGTCGGCGGCGTCATCGTCAACGTTCTGGTCTACTTCATCGTCGGCCTGCTGTTCCTCAGCCAGGCGCGGCTGGAGTTGCTGCACACGCGCTGGCAGGCCAGCGGGATCGAGGTGGCGTCGAACATTCGGACGCGCTGGGGCCTTATCGCCCTCGCCACTCTCGGTGGCGTCGCCCTGCTGGCCCTGCTCCTGCCCACGCGCTACGGTCTGGGCGTGCTGGAGACGGCGGGCGGGGTGCTGGGCATCCTGACCAACATCGCTCTGTTCCTCGGCTACCTGCTCAACTTCATCTTCTTCCTCATCTTCGGGGCTTTCATCGCCCTCATCAGCCTCCTGCTCGGCCGGCCGTCGCCCGCGCGCGAGGCCCCCAGTCCCCCGCCGATGATCCCCCCCGCCGTGCCCGCCGTCGAGGGGGCCGACTGGCTGTCCATCCTGCGCTCGCTGCTGTTCTGGGCCATCGCCGTCGGCATTGTCGGCTATGCCCTGGCGCAGTTTGTGGGGTCGCGGCGCGACTGGTGGCTGGCGCTGGCGCAGCGCTGGCGGCTCGGCTGGCTCGTCAACTTCCTGGCGCTGTTCTGGGGGCGGGTGCAGACGGCGGCAAGCCAGGTGCGCCGCGCCGCCCGCGACCAGTGGACGCGGCTGACCCACCCCACGGTTCGTCCACCGCGCCGCTGGCTGCGGCTGGGGGCGCTCTCGCCGCGCGAACTGGTCCAGTACTTCTATCTCTCGACGGCGCAGCGCGCCGCCCAGGCGGGCATGCCGCGCGGCACGACTGAGACGGCCCGCGAGTATGCCCAACGCCTGCGCGGCGAACTCCCCAACGCCGAGACCGACGTCGAGACCCTCACCGACGCGTTCGAGAGCGCACGCTACTCCGCCCACGCCGTCAGCCGCGACGATACCGTGCCGCCACGCCGCGCCTGGGAGCACCTGCGCCGCCTGCTACGCGGGCGGTTTCGCGAACCCCCACCGCAGCCTTGAAGCCTACGGCTAGGGAGCAAGCCTGGGAGGCTACAGCCGCGGCGGGGCTGCCCTGCCTGGCCGTAGCGCTTTAGCGTACGGTGCGCTGCCCCGTTTCACCTAACCTGAATTGACCCAAGGAGAATACTGTCGCCGCTGCCACCGGCTGTGACGGGCAGGCGCGCGCCCGTGGACGATAGGTAGAGGCCGACGCGCAGGGGGTAGTCGCCGGGCGCGGCGTCGGGGCGAATGACGAGGCGGCGCTCATCGCGGACCGTCTGCCCCGGCCGCCAACTGGACGTCGGCGCGCGCCCGGCGAGGGGCGGACCGTCGGCCTGCGCCACGAGCGGGGCGGCGTCGCCCAGGTGGACGAAGACGGTGTAGTCGGCGGGGAGCGGCTGCCGCGCGCGCCAGTAGAGGGTCAGCGTGACTGTCTCGCCGGGCCGGGCTGTGGGGCTGCTCACCTCGTAGCCCATGAGGTCGACCGCGTCGCCCAAAGTGACCTGCATGGGCTGGGGGATGGTCCAGGCCGGGTCGGCGGGGCGGACGAACAGGCTGCCCAGGGCGACGACATCGCCCACGGCCTGGCCGTCTCTCGTCGCAGGGAGTCGCCGGTTCTGGGCGCGGTCGTAGACGCCGACGATGACGCCGTAGGAGCGCGGCGTCTCGACCTTCGCCCCGATGGGAAGGTACATCTCGTCGCACAGAGCCGCCCCCGCCGTCCAGCGCCGCGTCGGGAAGCTGCCCAGGCCAGGATAGGTATCGATGCCCGCGATCCGCGCCTCCTGGTCGCCCGGCCCACCGACGAGTTGGGCGAAGACGGTGTAGTCGGCTGCCATCGGCTGGAGCGCCTGCCAGCACAGCGTCAGGGGGACGAGGTCGCCGGGGCGGGCGTCGCCGCCCAGGTCGTAGCCGAGCAATCGCATTTGCCCGCCAAAGTCGACGTTGGTTCTGTAGGACACGTTAACCTGTTCCGGCGCGATCAGGGATGGCGGCGCGTAGGCAGGGGCGATGGTCAGCGGCGGGATGAGGACGGCGATGACGACCATGACGGCCACCACGCCCCCCCAGAGGGCCCCCCGCCAGCGCGGCGCGAGTTGGCCCAGACCCCACACGCCGAGGACGGCCAGCGCCGCCAGGGCGGGGAACAGCAGCCGCCCCTGCGCGGCCTTGATGAGGCTCATCCAGCGCACGAGGCTGACAAACACCAGCGCTGCCCAGGCGGCGAGGAGCAGGAGGTAGGGGAGAGGGGATCTCTCCCCCTCCATCCCCCTACCCGCTTCCTCCCCCCACACGCGGGGGAGGAAGCGGGTGTGGAGCGAAGCGACGCGGGGGTTGATGGGGGATGAGGCGGGAGAGGGCCACCACCGCCACACCCCCACGCCGACCCCGACCAGCGCGGCCAGGGACAAGGCGTCGTACAGCGCGTAGACCCAGTCGGCGACGGTGACGTTGAACCAGCCAAACACGGCCCAGAACGAGCGCCGCACGCTCTCCAACTCGGAGACGAGTTGCAGCAGCGAGGGGCGCGGGTTGCGCCGCCCGGAGACTTCCAGGTGGACTTCGACGGCCAACGGGTCGCCGTAGAGTTGGAAGTTGCGCCAGTAGACCCAGCCGGCCAGGAGGAGCGGCAACGCCACGAGAACGGCATTCCAGGCCAACAAGTCGCGTAGCGAGCGCCGCCCGAGCGCGCGCAGGCTCACGGCGAGGCAGATGAAGCCGATGAGGGCCAGCCCCGACAGCTTCGCCAGGGCCGCCAGGCCGCCAAGCCCGCCCAGGATGACCAGGTCATACCACGTCGGGGGGCGGCGCAGCCAGTGGACCAGCCGCCACAGGCCCAGCGCGGCGGCGGTCACAATCAGGTTGTCGTTGTTGATGCTGCCGCTGAGGAAGAGGAACTGCGGGTTGAAGGCGACGACCGCCGCCGCCGCAAGGGGCAGGAGGGGGTCGCTCGGGAACACCTCGCGCGCCAGGCCGTAGGTCGCCAGGACGGTCACGGCGCCCAGCGCGACGCTCAACCAGCGCACGAGTTGGGCCGCCAGGGCCGTCCCCTGGAGCGGCGAGCGCGAAATAGGAACGACGGCGTTGCGGTTGCCGGGCAGGTCGGCGCGGCCGACATTGGTGTAGGGGTTGTTGACGACGACGGACGGGGCATCCGAGGTGTCGACGCCACGGATGATCTGGGCGGCCAGCCAGTAGTAGAGGGGCGGCTGCGTGCCCTCCTGCCGCCAGGGGGCGCGGACGCCGGGCGTAACCACCGGCAGGTCGCCGCCGTCGGCGAGGTGCTTGACGTACCAGAAGTGCCACGTCTCGTCGGGGGCTTCAAAGAGGGGCGTGACCCACGAGTAGACGCCGGCCAGGGCGATGAAGAGGCCGACCAGGACGCTGAGGGCAAGCGTCTGGTGCGACATCAGCCAGCGCGCACTCGTTTGAAAAGGGCTTACCACCGCCACCCTGGGTCGTCCATTCGGTCAGAACCTTCGCCTGTCATCCCGCGGAATGCCATGTCGGGCGTGACGTGCGCCGCAGCCTCCCCCTAACGACTGTCATGCTGAGCGGAGTGGATGCCTCACTGCCCACCTCACAACCTTCGACTGTCACCCCGAACGCAGTGAGGGGTCTGCTCTGGCGACGCGGGCGGACCATATGCCTCGCCCCGCTCGGCATGACCGTCATGAGGGGGCGTGCCTCAGCACACGCCGCTCGCACCCGGCGCTCTGCGGGTGACGGTCGAACTGGCATGGCTACGGGACGCCCGGCCGGCTCGCCACGAGGAGATATTGGCCCGGCAGGCGGCGCACGGCGTCCAACTGCGAGCCGTAGCGCCATTGGGCGTCGCTGGGGTACTCGTCTAAGCGCTCGATGCGCAGGCCCGCCTGCGCGAGCGCCGTCACGATGTCGCCGAGCGGCCAGTTGAACTCGGCCTTGGTCTCCTGAGCGTCCTCACCGCCTTCGAAGTGGGACCAGCCCTGAGCGAAGTCAGGCGCGGCGCGGCCAAAGTAATCAGCGCCGATGACCACCTGGTTGTCCTCAATCCACAGGCAGCCCGCCAGGGGATGCTCCTCGAACAGGATGAGCCGCCCGCCAGGGCGCAGGGCGCGAAGGACCACCTGGGCCCAACCCGCGATGTTGGGCAGCCAGACCAGCGCCCCACCGCCGGTGTAGACGATGTCGAAGCCGCCGTCCTGTAGGTCAGGCGGGAGGGCGTAGACGTCGGCGGCGACGAACCGTGTGGACAGACCGGCGTCCTGGGCCTTGCGTTTGGCCAGAGCGATCTGGGCGTCGCTGATGTCAACCCCCGTCGCGTCCGCGCCCACGACGGACCACGACAACGTCTCCTCCCCTGTCGCGCACTGGAGGTGCAGGACGCGCCGCCCGTGGACATCGCCCGCGACGGCCAGGACCCGCTCGTCCAGCAGCGAGCCGCCGGCAGCGAAGAACGCCGCGTCAGGCCACATGGTGTGGCGTACAGCGGCGATCTCGTTCCAGGCGCGGCGGTTCTGCTCGGTGTACGACAGAGGGTTGGTCATCGGGGGCGGCTCGGCTATACTTTAGGCCCGACGAGATTGACCTTGTACCCGGCCTGCGTCAGCAGGTCGGCCAGTTCCTCCAACTCACCGACCGCTTTCCAGCGGTTGGTGCGGCGGTCCCAACTGACGCGACCGGCGGCGACGGTGCGAATCTTCTCTAGCTCAGTCGGCGCGAAGACCATGGTGCGGTCCTTGCGCTTGATGGTCACATGGGGAATCTCGGACGTCGGCTCCATAGCGTGGCTCCTGGATGGTGTCGGGGGTGTACGCGATGGCGCCCGGTCTGGCGTCAACATACACACGTCAGCGATTCTAGGCTTGACACGGCGCTTTGTCAAAGCGCCAAGCGAGGGGGAGATGGACCATGACCGCGTCGCGCACGTATGAAATGGTGGACGGCGTCCTGCGCCCGCTGGACGTCGACGGAGACACGCTGGACGAGATCTCGCGCGCCCTGCCCCAGGGCACGTACACCACGTTGCGGAGCTACGACAGCGACCGCTTCCTGGACCTGCCGCACCACATGGCGCGGATCCAGGAGTCGCTGCGGCTGCTCAACGGCGGGGCCGGCGTCGACGAGCGGGCGGTGCGGCACGCCCTGGCCGGAGCCGTGCGTGCCGCTGGCTTCCCCGAGTCGCGGGTGCGCATCACCGTGCCCCTGGCGGGCGCGCCGGTCTACGTCAGTGTCGAGCCGTTCACGCCCTACCCCCCCAAACTGTACCGCGACGGCGTGCGCACCGTCACCATGCTCATGGCGCGCCAGAACCCGCGCGCCAAGGCCACGTCGTTCATCGCTCCCTCGCGCGAGTTGAAGGGGCAGATGCCGCCCGGCGTCCACGAGGTGCTGATGGTGGACGGGGGTGGAGCCATCCTCGAAGGCTTTAGCTCCAACTTCTTCGCCATCCTCGATGGCGAACTGCGAACGGCGGAGGAAGGCGTGCTGGCGGGTATCACGCGCGGCATCACGCTGCGCGCCGCCGCGGGGCTCGTCCCCATTCGCCGCGCGCCGGTCCTGCAGACCGACATCCCGCGCCTGGCGGAAGCCTTTATCACCAGCGCCTCGCGCGAGGTGATGCCCGTCGCCTTCATCAACGACGATCCGGTCGGCGACGCTCGGCCCGGCCCGCTGACCCAGGCCATCGGCCACCGCTTCGCCGCCCTCGTTCATGAGTTGAGCGAGCCGGCCGAGTAGAACAGTTTGCACATTTGAGCTATTCGCGCTAGACTCATCACTCATTACTCATCGCTCATCACTGACCTCTATGCCTCTCGCAGACGCGCTGGCCGAGCTAGATGCCAGCCGCCGGGCTTCCATCACCGCCTGGCGGCGCGTCCCCGCGCGTCCCGCCGCCTTCGCCCCCATGCCGCCCGCGCTGGCCCCCGCCCTCGTCGCGGGCTTGAGCCAGCGCGGCATCGACGCCCTCTACACCCACCAGGCGCAGGCGGTTGACCACGCGCTCGCCGGTGAGAATGTGGTCGTCGTGACGGCGACGGCATCCGGCAAGACCTTATGTTATGTCCTGCCAACGCTCCACGCGCTGCTGGCCGACCCGGCGGCGCGCGCCCTCTACCTCTTTCCCACCAAGGCGCTGGCCCAGGACCAGGTGACTGACCTGGCGCGCTGGCAGAGCGTCCTGAAGGCGCCTGTCAACGCCGCGACCTACGACGGCGACACGCCCACCTCGGCGCGCAGCCGCGTCCGCAAGACGGCGCGCGTCGTCGTCAGCAACCCCGACATGCTCCACGCGGGCATCCTGCCCCATCACACGGCCTGGGCCGAGCTGTTCGAGGGCCTGCGCCTCGTCGTCCTGGACGAGATGCACACCTATCGCGGCGTCTTCGGCAGCCACGTGGCGAACGTGGTGCGCCGCCTGCGCCGCGTCGCCCGCTTCTACGGCAGCGAGCCGCAGTTCATCCTGTCGTCGGCGACCATCGCCAACCCGGGCGAACTGGCGGCGCGGCTGGTCGAAGCGCCGGTCACGGTGGTCGACGAGGACGGCGCGCCGCGTGGCGAGCGGACCCTCATCTGCCTGAACCCACCCATCGTGGACCGTCACCTGGGCATCCGCCGCCCGGCGGCGTCCGAGGCGACAACCCTCGCCCAGCGCTTCCTCGACCACGACGTCCAGACCGCCGTCTTCGCGGCTAGCCGCCTGTCCACCGAGGTCATCCTGCACCAGTTGCGCCGCCACGCCGAGCAGCCCGTCAGCGGCTATCGCAGCGGCTACCTGGCTCACGAGCGGCGCGCCGTCGAGGCCGGGCTGCGCGACGGCTCGGTGCGCGGCGTGGTGACAACGAACGCCCTCGAACTGGGCGTCGACATTGGCGGGCTGGATGCCGTCATCCTGGCGGGCTATCCAGGGACCATCGCCAGCGCCTGGCAGCAGGCCGGGCGGGCCGGGCGGCGCGGCGTGCCCGCGGCGGCGGTCCTCGTCGCCAACGGCGCTCCGCTCGACCAGTACATCATGGCCCACCCCGACTACCTGTGGGGCAGGGACGACCGCCCCGCGACACCCGAGCGCGCTCTCATCAACCCCGACAACGCCCTCATCCTCACCGACCACCTCCGCTGCGCCGCCTTTGAACTGCCGTTCACCACGCACGAGGCGTTCGGGGCGGACGACGATGGACCGACGACCGACGACCGACGACTGACGACCAATGACCCACGACCAACGACCGCCAACTCCCACGGGTCACCTTTCACCGTATGCGCCACACGCGAGCGGGTGCGACTCACGCAGGAGTTGCTGGCGTATCTGGCCGAGGAGGGCGATCTCCACTTCAGTGGGGGCGCGTGGCGCTGGCTGGCCGAGGGCTACCCCGCCGAGCGCGTCTCGCTGCGCACCGCCAGTCCGGAGCGGGTCATGATTCTGACGGACGGGGCGACCATTGGCGAGGTTGACCGGGGCAGCGCGCCGATGATGGTCCACCCAGGCGCTATCTACCTCCACGCGGGCGCGACGTACCACATCGATAGCCTCGACTGGGAGGCGGGCCAGGCCCACGCCCGCCCCATCGACAGCGACTACTACACCAGGGCGGGGGCCGCCGTCGATATCCAGATTCTCGCCGCCCACGCCGAGGGCGACCGGCCCGGCGTCCATGCCGCCCACGGCGAGGTGGAGGTGACGGCGACGGTTAAGGGCTACCGCCAGGTTCGCTTCGGCACAGGTGAGACATTGGGCTGGGGGGACATCGACCTGCCTCCGCAGACGATGCTGACGACGGCGTACTGGTTCACCCTGAACGAGGCAGTGATCGCTCGGCTGCGCGACGAGGGCTGGTGGCGCTTCGACCCCAACGACTACGGCCCGACGTGGGCCAGGCAGCGCGACCAGGCGCGGGCGCGCGATGGCTACCGCTGTCGAGGGTGCGGCGCGCCGGAGCGCGACGGTCGTCAGCACGACGTCCACCACCTGGAGCCGTTTCGGCAGTTTGGCTACGCGCGCGGCCACAACCGCCACGACCTGGTCGCCAATCGGCTGGAGAACCTGGTGACGCTGTGCCCCAGTTGTCACCGTCGCGCCGAGGAGCGGCAACTGGTGCGCGGAGCGCTCAGCGGCCTGGCCTACGCGCTGGGCAACCTGGCCCCGCTGTACCTGATGTGCGACCCGCGCGACCTGGCCGTGCTGGCCGAGTCGAAAGCCGTCGGGACAGGGCTGCCGACGCTGACCGTCTACGAGCAGGTCCCGGCGGGGCTGGGCTTCGCGGCGGCCCTGTTCGACCTGCACCCGCGCCTGATGGCCGATGCCCGCGACCTCATCCAGGCGTGCCCGTGTGAGCAGGGCTGCCCCGGCTGCATCGGCCCGACCACGGACGCCGACCCGCTGGCCAAGCAGTGGACATTGCGCTTGCTCGAGGAGCTAACTTAAGGATATGAATTGCCTATTCTGTAGGAGAGACGAGAGCTTGCAAGAGGCTGCGGACGCGTTCCAGGACGTTGGGCTTAACACGTCCGAACTTCTTGGTGATGATGGACTGCGAGAGGGTATAAATCTTGTCGACCCTAACCTGGCCCGGTCGATTAAGCCCCCCTTGCGCCAGGTCACGTGACGTTAGGGTGAAAGTATACGGACCAAGTTCGGGATTGGACGTCATGGCAACGACGATAACGTCGGCCATTGTCCGATTATAGGCGTTGTTAGATATGACAATGACGGGCCTGCGCTTTTCCGACGAGAGATCAGTGAATGGGACCGGGATGAGGACAGTGTCACCCTGCTCAGGCATCATTCCAGTCCTCGTCGTCCCAGGCGTTGTCCCAGAATTCAAGACTGCTTTGGGAGGCCATGACGAGATCGCCGAACGGGCCGTCAGCCTCCTCAATCACGAAGACAACCACACGCGCGCCGGGTTTGAAGGGGACGTCCACCTCGACGCGACCAGCGTCTGACACTTCGACTTCATACTTGAGAGCAGTTTGAGGCATGGTCACACCTCCTTTGTCCGTCGATTATACCATAGACCTGAGCGGGGGACAATGACCCAGCCCCTGAGCATGCGCGACCGCCTGGAGCGGCTGCGGGCGCTGGGCGTCCAGAAGGGCGTCGAGGGCCTGAAGCCGCCGCCCCCCCGGCCCGCCACGCCGCGCCGCCCTGACATCCGCCACGCCGTCGACGGCTTCGACGTCGAGACGCCGCACGGGCCGTGCTTCGTCACCGACACGCTGTACGTCGAGCACGGCGGGCTGCCGGTCGGGAACCCGCCCGCCACGGCCTTCCACCTGCCGCGCCTGGCCCGCGACGACGGCCTGACGCGCCTCGACCTGCGCCGCGCCGCATTCCTCGACATCGAGACGACGGGGCTGAGCGGCGGCACAGGGACACTCGCCTTCCTCGTCGGCGTCGGCGCGTTCGAGGGCCACGCCTTCCGCGTCCGCCAGTTCTTCCTGCGCGACCCTGGTGACGAGCCGGCCCTCCTCCACGCCCTCAGCGAGTGGCTGGCGCCGTTCAGCGGCCTGGTCACGTTCAATGGCAAGGCGTTCGATCTGCCGCTGCTCACGACGCGCTTCCGCCTCCAGCGCCTGCGCGCCCCGCTGGCGACCGCGCCTCACCTGGACCTGCTGTTCACGGCGCGCCGCCTGTGGCGAACGCGGCTGGGGAGTTGCGCCCTGGGCGAGTTGGAACGCCATATCCTGGGCGTCGAGCGCCACGACGACGTGCCGGGTATGCTCATCCCCTACATGTACTTCGAGTACGTGCGCAGCGGCCGACTGGACCGCATGCCGCGTATCTTCTACCACAACGCGCAGGACATCGCCTCGATGGCCGCGCTGCTGGCCCGCATGTGCGCCGTCTTTGACGACCCGCACAGCGCGGGCCTGTGCCACGGCGCCGACTGGCTGAGCCTGGGCACGGTCTACGAGGCGGCGGGCGACCATGACCTGGCCGCCGACGCCTACCAGCGCGCCCTGGGCTGCCAGATTCCACCGGAGTTGCACGAGCAGGCCCGTGAGCGGTGGGGCCAGCTCTGCAAGCGCCAGGGGGCGTGGGATGTCGCCGTTGAAACGTGGGCGGCGCAAGTCCAGGCCGGCAGCGCGCGACGGCTATATCCCTACCTCGAACTGGCGAAGTTCTATGAGCACCGCGCCCGCGACTACGCAGCGGCCATGACGACGGTCCAGCAGGCGATTGAGATGGTCGAGGCCGCGCAACTGCGCCCCGGCAGTCTGAGCCAGGCCGCGACGCTGACCGAGCTACGCCATCGCCTGGCCCGCCTGGAACGCAAGGCCCAGCGCGCTGAGGGCCAGGGGTGAGGATTCTGGCCGTCGCCGACCGCGTCGTGCGGCGGCTGGAGTCGTCACGCGCGAAAGAGCATTTTGGCTCGTTTGACCTGATTCTCGGCGCGGGCGACCTCCCCTACGCCTATCTGTCGTACCTGGTGGACGTGTTCGGGGCGACCGCCCTGTTCGTGGCCGGCAACCATGACCTGCGCCTCACCTATGACCAGGATGGCTTTCCAATCCAGGCCCCGCAGGGTTGGACCTACGCCGCCGAGCGCCGCATCGAAGTCGAAGGCTTTCTCATCGTCGGCTTCAGTGGCTCCATCGCCTACAATCCAGGGAAGCCCTATCACTATTCCCAGTCGGATATGTGGTTCCAAGCGCTACGCCAGGCCCCCAGCCTGTGGCTCGCCGAGTTGCGGCGCGGGCGGCGGTTGGATTGCCTCCTCACCCACTCGCCCTCGGCGGGCATCGGTGACGGCCCCGATTATGCTCACCAGGGCTTTCGCGCCCTGCGCTGGCTGGTGGACCGCTTTCGGCCCCGCTACCACATCCACGGCCACGTCCACCTCTACGGCAGCGGGCCGCCCCGCCGCACCCACGGCATGACCGAAGTCATCAACGCCTATGGTTATCAAATCATCGACACGAGTACGCCATGATGCCACCTGAACTGGACGCCGTCGTCATCGGCGCGGGCGTCGCGGGCAGTAGCGCCGCTATCCTGCTGGCCCAGGCCGGCGCGCGGGTCGGCCTGCTCGAAGCCGCCACCTTCCCCCATGACAAGCTGTGCGGGGAGTTCCTGTCGCCGGAAGTCGAGCCGCTCCTGCGCCGCCTGGGGGCGTGGCCTGCCATCCAGCGCCTCGATCCACCGCGCTTGACCGGCGCGCGCATCACGAGCCGGAGCGGGGCCACCTGGACGACGACGTTCCCTGCGCCCGCGCTGGGCGTGAGCCGCCGCGCCCTGGACGCGCTGTTGTTCGAGCGGGCCGGGCAGGTCGGGACGCAGACCCTGACGGGCGCGCGGGTCACGGGAGTAACAGGCTCCCTGGAGGAGGGGTTCACCGTGACGTGGCGGGCGGCAGGCGATGAGGTCCAGACGGCGCGGGCGCGCGTCGTCCTCGGCGCGTGGGGCAAGCACGCCCCGCTGGACCGGGCGTTGGGTCGCGACTTCCTGCGCCAGTCCCACCCGACCTTCGGCCTCAAGGCCCACTTCTACGGCCCACCGCTGGCCCGCCGTGTCGAGTTGCACGGCTTCGCCGGCGGCTACTGCGGGCTGGGGGAGATCGAAGGCGGCCAGGTCAACCTGTGCCTGCTGGCCGAGACACGGCGGCTCAAAGCCTGTGGCGGGGACCCCGACCGCTTCGTCGAGACCGTCCTGTCCACCAACCCCCATCTCCGCGACTGGCTCGCCCAGGCCGAGCGGGTTCAGCCGCGCTTCCTCGCCGTGAGCCAGATTCCCTTTGTCCGCAAACGCCAAGTCGAGGCCGGCATCCTGATGCTGGGTGACACGGCGGGTCTGATTAGCCCGCTGGCGGGCAACGGCATGGCCATGGCGATGACGGCCGCTGAGATGGCCACGCCGCTAGCCCTTGCCTTTCTGGACGGCGGCCTGAGCGGCGACGACCTGGCCGCCGAGTACACGCGCCAGTGGCAGGCGCGCTTTCGCGCCCGCCTGGCCCTGGGCCGCGTCATCCAGCCATTGATGTTCCGCCCCCGCGTCCTGGGCCTGGGCCTGCGGCTGATGCGCATCGCGCCCGGCGTGGGCTCGGCGCTGGTCACGCACACGCGGGACCCGCTGCCCAAGCGCCATGCGGCGCTCGGCATGCTGGGGGAGGAGTGATGGCGGACGCGCCGCGTGTGACCAACGACGTGGACTGGCAGACGCTGCCCTTTGGCGTCGAGATCGAGTTTGTCGGGGCGCGTCTGGGCGACATCCACCTACCCGAAGGCTGGGATTGGCGCGATGAGGACGCCCTGTATGACGAGGCCGGGCAGCCCGTGCCCGAACTGGTCGCGCCCGACGTGCGGGGCGGCGAGGTTGGCTCGCCCATCCTGACCTGGGCGCGGCGCGATGAGATTGCCGAGGTCACGCGCCAGTTGCGGGCGGCGGGCGGCGTCGCCAACTGGTCGTGCGGCGTCCACATCCACGTCAGCATCGAGCCCTGGGGCAAGCGCCTCTTGCTGCCCCTGCTCGACGCCGTCCTCGCCACCGAGGACGCCCTGCGCGGCCTGCTCCAACCCGCGCCCCACCGCGCCGTGTACACGCCCTGCACGACGCCCGCCATGCGCGACATGCTGCTGCGGGCGACAACGCCCGAACTCTTCGAGACCGACTTTGTCTATGGCGACGAGCCGTGGTCCCAGCGTGGTGGCGTTAACCTGCGCGCCTGGGCCGACTACGGGACGGTCGAGTTCCGCCTGCCCAACGGCAGCCTGGACGAGGGAGAGATTAGCCAGACGGTCAAATTGTGTCTGAAGTGGGTGACGGCGGTCGGGGGCGGGGAAACCCTGCCGACGACGCCCGACGCCTTGGCCGACGCGCTCGGCGTGCCGCGTACCGGCTACCCGCCGCCGCAGACCGCGCCCGACTGGTGGCCGGCGCGGCTGGCGTGGCACATCGAACAGGAACGCGCCAACTTGCGAGGCGAGGGATGATTGTCTGTCCGCGCTGCAAGACGGGCAACCGCGACGGCAGCAACTTCTGCAATGAGTGCGGCGCGCCCCTCGGCGGGGCCGTCGCGCCGCCCCTTGTCCCCCCCGACCCCCTGCCACCACCCACGCCTGCCCCACCGTCTGGCGTGCCCCCACCCGCCGCCGCGCCTCGCCCGGCCCCAACGAGCGGCTGTGGCGGGTGTAGTCTCATGCTGGCGCTCGTGGTGGTAGTATTAGGGATAGCCTCCACCATCTGACGCATTGGCTGGCAATGCGCGGACCGCCGTTGGGCAACGAGAGTCGCCCAACGGCGGTCTTCAGTTCTCGCAGTAGCTACATCCGGCTCGTCAACAGCAACAGCAGAAGGCCCACAACAAGTAGCAGGGTGAGCGCCGACAGACAGCCGCCACCGCCGTTCTCCTGGACAGGAGGCTGGACCACAACGACGAGGTTCGGCTCGGGGGCAGGCCCGGACGTGAGTGTGAAGGCTAACAGGAACAACAGGCCGACCAGAAAGATGATGAGTAGATCCATGGTGTACCTCCTATCAGTCACAGTCAAAGCAGGCTTCGAGCGCGACGGCGGAGATTCCTGATCCTCATCTATTCTGACAGAAGCTGGCAGGTTTGGCTAGGAGTCTAGGGGTGATCCTGGGGATGGAGACGTGACTGAGCCTCACGCGTAGCAAGGTGTAGACCTCGTCGTACCTCCTGGCTAGCGCGGGTGATCATGAGCATGGAGGTTGTACCACAATTTGGCGCGCGCCCGGTCGGTCACATTCAGCTTGGCAAGAATATGGCTGACATGCGTCTTGACCGTCCGCTCGGAGATAACCAGGCGAGCGGCGATGGACTTGTTGGGGCAATCTTGCGCCAGGAGTTCCAGGACCTTCCATTCCTGGGCTGTCAGATGGGGCGACTGGGATTCGCCGTCCATGCTGTCGCTCGTATTGCGTTGGCCTTCAAGATAGGCGCGCAGGACACCCAGAACTTGAGGGTCAAACAGCACGCGGCCGGCCGCTACAATCCGCACGGCTTCGACAATCTCCGTGTGAGGCGACGTCTTGAGGATATAGCCAGCTACACCTGCCCCCAACGCCCCCAGGACACGCGTCTCATCCACATACGCCGAGAGAGCCAGAATACGGGTTGTGGGTCGAGCGGCCCGAATCTGTCCGGCGGCCTCTATCCCACTGACCTGCGAGCCGCTGAGGACAAGGTCCATGAGAACCACTTCTGGCTGAAGGCACTCGACGGCGCTCAATACGTCCTCGCCGCGCGAGCACAGACCAACGACGTGAATGTCGTCGGTCGTGGCAAGATACGCCTGCAAGCCATCGGCGACCACCGGATGGTCTTCAACGATCAAAACTGTGATGCTGGGCGAGGAAGCAGTCGAGGTCGACCCAGTCGAGTTCCGGACGGGCTGGCTCGTCATGGCCTTCTCCTGGTTGATGGGGGGGGACAAAGCGCCCCCAAACACGAGATCCAATACCTACTCGGGCATCAATCTCAATGGTCGCGTTGATCTTGCGGGCATAGTTACGCATACTGGCCAGGCCGTGGCTCTCCGCGTCCTTTACCCTGGTCAATTCAAAGCCAGGCCCATCGTCAATGATGACCAGGTCAACCACACCTGAAGGCTGGACCGAGTACGAGACCAGGACATGCGCATCGCGCGCGTGCCGCAGGGCATTGTTCAGGGCTTCGCGGGCAATGCGCAGCAAATAGAATTGCACCTGACCGGGCACGCTCGTTGAGGCAAGCTGATTGACGAAGTAGATGCGAGAGTGGTAGATGTCCCGGATGCGGCGAACATGGTCCGAGAATTCAAGGACAAAGTCCGTATGTGGACGGGGTTGCGCCCGCAACTCGGTAAGCAGGTAGTCAAGCTCAATACGGCCCATATTGCTAATATCGTCGATCTTGCGTAGGTGCTCTGCGACGGCCTCGTGATTGCCCTTGTTCAGGTAAGATCGGGCGGCGTTGGCGTTGAGCACCAGGCCAAAAAGCGTCTGAGAGAGATTATGATGGAGTTCAGCCGCCAGCTCCGTCCGTTCGCGTATGATGGCTTCCTGCCGGGTAAGGTGGTGGTTATGTGTTTCCTCAAGGGCGACAGCAGCCTGGCGCGCGAACAATTCGATGATCTGGCGCTCTTCGGGGGCGAACTCGTGACGCGAACGGTAATTCACACACAGGAAGCCTAGCAACGTTCCATGTTTCCCGATCAGCGGCAAACCGGCAAACGATTTGATGTTCTGTCGCTGCGTAAAGGTGCGCTTCTTCCAATCGGGACGTCCGTTGGGTAACAGGTTGGAGAGCTGAGGGTCGGTCTGGGCGTCGGATCGGAAGTAACTCTGCCGATCCTGGCGCAGTTTCCAAAGGACATTCTCCTCCCGCAACTCCAGTGTCAGTTCCGTCTTGCCACGGATGCCAGAACTGAGATAGGGCAATTGCAGCTGCTTGGTTGGCTCGTGCCATGTATAGAGCATGACAATATCGGCGCGAAGCAGACGCTCGGCGCTCTCGCCGATCAGTCTCTCCATCTGGCTAGGTTCATAGAGCAACGTCATCCGCTGGATAGTGTGGCTAACCTCGTGAAGGGCCGTGAGGGCGTCAGTAAGACGACGGCGCCGAAAGTGCCGTTGCGCATGCGCCATCGCCACCCCAACGTGTTCGGCATATCGTTCGAGCAGAGCGATGTGTTCAGGAGGAATGCAGGTGAGACGGGTATGGTGAACACCCGCTTCGATAGTACCCAGCGCCGGATATAACCCCGTGGCAATGGGAGGGCGGGGAATGGGAACCCAGACGCGTGTCATATGGCTGTGGTGATACTTCCGCCAGATGCGCTTGTCAAGACAAGGTTCCCACGCTCCAGCATTGCAGTGAACCTTGCCCAGCCGAATCGTCTCGCTTTGAACATCGTCGCTTCTCAACGTATGACGAGAGTCATCGACCCAGGCGGCGTTCTTGCCCGCAATACAGCGCACGAGCGCCTGGTCGCGATCCACGACCGAGACAGTCGCAAAGTCAAAGTTGAAGACGTCAACAACGTCGGCCACGGCCTGACGCGCAATCTCGCTCTCATCCAACAGGCTATGGAGATGCGCCACCAGCCGCTCCAGACGAAGCGCCAATGAGTTCAGTTCAAGCAACGAAGCGTCCATTGCTCAGTCGCCTTCTCGTGGCAAGATGATCGCGCAGTAGCGTGATGGCTCAGGATGTATGGGTAGTATAGCACAGATAGTCAGCGGAGCCTATCAGTCTTGGTCTTATTTGGAGGCGCTGATAGACTGAGACGCAAGACTGAGTAGAGGGTCGGCCAGAGGGAGAGCGTCGCCGACATAGACGTTCTGGGCGACGGTGAGACTGACGGTACGTTCCTGACCGTCGACGCGTAGGGTGAGCGGCCCGTCGAACGGCGCGGCGGCGACAAACTCGACGCGCGCGCCGGGTACCAGGCCCGTCTCGCGCAGATAGACGAGTAGGTCGCGCTTGCGAGTGCCGACGCGGCTGATGGTGGAGGCCTGGCCGGGGGCGAGGCTGGTGAGCGGGGCGTCGTGGGGCTGGGGCAACTCGCCGTCGGGGCCGGGGATGGGATCGCCGTGGGGACAGTAGCGCGGGTAGCCCAGTTGGGCTTCGAGGCGGTTGACGAACTCCGTGGATAGGACGTGCTCCAGACGGTCGGCCTCGGCATCGACATCCTCCCAACCGTAGCCCATCCACTGGACCATCATTACTTCTACGAGGCGGTGGGCGCGCAGGACGCGCAGCGCTTCGTTTCGCCCCGTGTCAGTCAGCGCCATGCCGTGATAGGCGGCGTAGCGGACGAGGCCTGCGACGTGTAGCTTGCACGACATGGCCGTGACGGCCGACGGCGACACGCTGAGCGCCTCGGCGAGGGCCGAGGTCGGGACGGGCGTCTGGGCCTTTTCCAGCCGAAACAGCACCTTGAGATAGTCTTGCATGGTCGCCGTCGCGGCGGGCGCGGCGCCCTTCTTGTTGTCCATGCTCATGTCCGAGGCGGGCGCACCCCACGTGGCGACGCCCACATACGTTGACAGGGGTCTGAATTACTATTATAATCATCGTATTAATTCAGGCAACAATCCAGGCGGCCCCGCGCCGCCTGTTGTCTTCCCCCACGAGGACTCGGTCATGGCAAACGACTACAGCTTCATTCCCGACCTGGCGACTTCCGTCGAGGTTCCCAAGGACGGCATCCTGAGCCGCACAGCCTACACCCGTGACGGCGTCAAAGCCGTCCTGTTTGGCTTCAGCCCGGGGCAGGAACTGTCGGAGCATACAGCGGGGACGGCGGCCATCATCCAGATTGTGCGCGGCGAGGCGCGGTTGACCGTCGGCGAGGACACGTTGGAAGTGGGGCCTGGCGCGGTCGTCCAGATGACGCCGCGCCTGCGCCACAGCGTCCTCGCCAAGACTGAGCTGGTCATGCTCTTGCTGCTCCTCAAGGGCGAAGGCTAGGGTCGTGTCGGGGCAGACCGTGTGTCTGCCCCGACAGTAGACAGAGGTGTCGTCTCCCCGCATAATCCCCCCTGCCATCCTGTGCAGGTCGCGGTTGCCCTGGTTTGACAACCGTTCCTCGCGTCTTATACTTCACCTCTATTGCCACAGAGGAGACACGGCCTTGTCCCGCACGCGGTTAACCATCATCACCATCTCCGTCATGCTGGCCCTGTTCCTAGCCGCCGTCGAGTTGACCGTCGTCGGGACGGCCATGCCCACCATCATCTCGCAACTCGGCGGGCTGGCGGCGTATAGTTGGGTATTCTCCGTCTACTCCCTGGCGTCGACGATGATGACGCCTATCTTCGGCAAGCTGTCGGACCAGTTCGGGCGGCGGCCGGTGTTCCTCGTCGGGATGGCGATCTTCCTGGTCGGCTCGGCGCTGAGCGGCCTGTCCCAGTCGATGACCCAACTCATCCTCTTCCGCACGGTCCAGGGCCTCGGCGCGGGCGCGCTCATCCCGCTGTCCTTCACCATCGTCGGCGACGTGTTCACCGTCCAGCAGCGCACACGCATCCAGGGTCTGTTCTCCGGCGTGTGGGGCGTCGCCAGCCTCATCGGCCCCCTCGTCGGCGGCTTCCTGGTCGACAACGCCTCCTGGCGCTGGGTCTTCTACATCAACCTCCCGTTCGGCCTGCTGGCGATGACCATGCTGTACTTCAGCCTGAACCACGAGACGCGCCCGAGCCAGCGGACTCAGATTGACTACCCCGGCGCAATCCTGCTGAGCATCAGCATCGTCTCACTCCTCCTCGCCATTCTGGAAGGCGGCCGCCAGTGGGCCTGGCTGTCGGCTCCGACATTCATCCTGCTCAGTGTGGCCGTCGTCGGCTTCGTCCTGCTGCTACGGGCCGAGCAGCGCGCCGCTGAGCCGATCCTGGCGCTGGACCTGTTCGGCGACCGCGTCTTCCAAGTCACCGCCGCCCACGGCTTCCTGGCAGGCCTGGCCCTCTTCGGCAGCACGTCGTTCGTCCCGCTGTTCGCCCAGGCGGTGCTGGGCGCGAGCGCCACGGTCGCCGGCGCGACGCTGACGCCGCAACTCATCGGCTGGGTGCTGACCAGCACCCTCGGCGCGCCAATCATCCTGCGCGCGGGTTATCGGCGCATCTCCATCGTCGGCATGACCATCATGCTGGTGGGGGCGTGGCTGATGGCGCAGCAGGGCAGCGGCTCGTCGGCGTGGAGCATCGGTGTGAGCCAGTTCTTGTTCGGCGGCGGGATGGGCATTACCATTACGACGATGGTCATCGCCGCCCAGAACCGCGTCGTCAAGTCGCGCCTCGGCGTGACGACCTCGATGCTGACCTTCATGCGCACCATCGGCGGCTCGATTGGCGTCAGCCTGATGGGCGCGGTGATGGCGGCGACACTGGCGAGCGGGCTGGCGGCGCTACCCGGCGGCGCGGCCATCACCCCCGAGTCGCTGCTCGACCCCATCGCGGCGCGGCAGATTCCGCCCCAGGCGCTCGAGTCGGCGCGTGAGGCGCTCGCCGCGGCCCTCCACCCGGTCTTCCTCATCGCGCTGGCGGGCACGGCGCTGGGCCTGGTAACGGTGTTCTTCATGCCCCGTGGCTCAGTCGAGGAGTTGTCGGCCCCCGCGCAGGCGGGGCAGACGTCTGGCCACGGACGGGCGGACGCCGTGGAAGCCCGAGTGGGCATGACGCTGGAGTAGAGACGGTGACTCTCGACGCGTTGACGCTGGCAGCCCTGGCCGACGAGTTGCGCCCGCTGCTCGTCGGCGGGCGGGTCCAGGCCATCGTCCCGACCGACCCGCTGAGCCTCGTGCTGGAGATCTATCGCGGCCAGCGCCACTACCTGTTGCTGTCGGCCAACCCGCAGGCGGCGCGCGTTCACCTGGCGGAGAAGGGGCGGCGGGGGGTGGAACGCGAGACGCCCTTCCATCTGCTGCTCCGCAAGTACGTCAAGGACGCGCGGGTGACGGCGGTTGAGACGCCCGCCTGGGAGCGCATCATCACCCTGCGCTTCGATGGGGCCGAGGGGGCGACGCGGCTGGTGGCCGAGATCATGGGCCGCTTGAGCAACCTGATTCTGGTGGACGAGGCGGGCCTGGTGCGCGACAGCGCGCGGCGCATCACGCCGGAGATGACGCGGGCGAGGGTCGTCCTGCCGCGCCAGCCCTATGTCGCCCCGCCGCCCATCGAGCGCCCCGCACCGGATGAACTGGCTGAGCCGCTGCTGGAGAGCCTGCTGGCTGGCACGCCCGCCGACCGCCCCGTGTGGCGGGTGCTGACGGGCGGGCTGCGGGGCCTCAGCCCGCTCGCGGCGCGCGAGGCGGTCTACCGCGCCCTGGGGGACGCCGAGGCGACTGTCGGTGAGGTGGAGCGGCTGACGCCGCTGCTAGCGGCGGTGGCCGAGCTTGTCCAGCCGGTGGTGAGTGGCACTGAGCGGTCGCCCGGTTGGGAGCCGACGTGGGTGCGCGAGGATGAGGCGGTCGTGGCCTTCGCGCCGTACCGCCTGACCCATCTACCCGACGCCGAGCCGGCCCTCAGCCTAAGCGCGGCCATCGCGGCCACCTTCGAGAGCCAGGTGGGACGCGACGCCTACGCGGCAGCGCGGGGGCGGGTCCAGGCCATCCTGCAGGCGGCGCGGGAGCGGGCCGCGCGCCAACTACAGGCGATCGAGCGCGAGATTGTCGCGCCGGAGGCCAACGAGCGGCGGCGGGTGATGGGCGATTGGCTGCTGGCGTATGCCTATGACGTCCCGCCCGGCGCGACGAGTTATACGGTAGCCGACACCGGCGAGGGACCGTTAACCATCCCCCTCGACCCGACGCTGAGCGCGGTCGAGAACGCGCAGCGCCTGTTCCGCGACTACGAGCGGGCCAAGCGAGCGGCGAGCGACGTGGCGGCGCGCCGCGAGAGCGCCGAGGCCGTGCTGGCGACGCTCGACCAACTGCTGACTGACCTGCAACTGGCCGAGACGCGACCCGAGATCGACGCCGTCCAGGCGCAGTATGCGGCGTTGGTGGGCGAGAAGGCACCTCCGCCGCGCGGCGGGCGGCCAGCCGGACCGATTGAGGTTGTCTCACCCGATGGCTTCACCATTCTGGTAGGACGCAACAGCCGTCAAAACGAGACGGTGACGTTCGAGCGCGCCAGTGGGCACGACCTGTGGCTGCACGCGCGGGCCGTACCGGGCGCGCACGTGATTATCAAGAGCGAGGGGCGGGCCGTACCGGAGAACACGATTGAGGCGGCGGCGAGCCTGGCGGCCCACTACTCGGCGTCGCGCGGCTCGACGAGCGTCGCCGTGGACGTGACCGAGGTGCGGCGGGTGCGGCGACTCAAGGGCGGCGGCCCTGGCCTCGTCACCTACAGCGGCGAGCGCACGCTCCACGCCGCGCCCCGCTCGGCGGCTGAGTTCGAAACTTAAGACGGGGACGCATACCGTTCACCGTCACGCTCGATCAAGGAGGATCCCTGTATGTTTGCCGAGAGAATGAACCGCATGGGGACGGAGACGGCGTTCAAGGTGCTGGCGAAGGCCAGGGCGCTGGAGGCGCAGGGCCGCGAGGTCGTCCACCTCGAAATTGGTGAGCCGGATTTTGACACGCCCGCCAACGTGATTCAGGCGGGGGTCCGCGCCCTGGAAGCCGGTCACACCCACTATGTCCCCGCGCCGGGCATCCCCCAACTGCGCGAGGCCATCGCGCAGCACATCGCTGAGACGCGCGGCATTCCCGTTGACCCGAGCATGGTGCTGGTCACGCCAGGCGGGAAGCCCATCATGTTCTACGCCATCCTGGCGCTCATCGACGAGGGCGACGAGGTGTTGTACCCCAACCCCGGCTTCCCCATCTATGAGTCGATGATCCACTTCGTCGGCGGTAAGGCTGTGCCAACGCCGCTGACCATCGAGAACAACTTCCGCCTGGACCTGGACCACTTCCGCGACAGCATCACGCCGCGCACCAAGATGGTCATCCTCAACTCGCCCGCCAACCCGACGGGCGGGGTGATGACCGAGGCGGACGTGCGGGCGGTGGCCGACATCCTCGCCGACCGCGACGACATCACTATCCTGTCCGACGAGATCTATAGCCGCATCCTGTACCAGGGCGAGCATCACAGCATCGCCAGCCTGCCCGGCTTCCAGGAGCGTACGATCATCCTGGACGGCTTCTCTAAGACATACGCCATGACTGGCTGGCGGCTGGGCTACGGCGTGATGCCGACGCGCCTGGCCGAGCCGCTGACGACGATCCAGATCAACTCGAACTCGTGTACGGCGGCGTTTACCCAGTGGGCGGGCGTCGAGGCCCTCACGGGGCCGCAGGACAGCGTGGCGGACATGCTGCGCGCGTTCCGCGAGCGGCGTGAGGTGATCGTCAACGGCCTCAACAGTATCCCCGGCATTCGCTGCGCCATGCCCGACGGCGCGTTCTACGCCTTCCCCAACATTGAGGGGACGGGGCGGACGTCGGAGCAACTGGCCGATGAGTTGCTGGAGAAGGCGGGCGTGGCGGTCCTGTCGGGGACGGCGTTCGGGCGCTACGGCCAGGGCTACCTGCGCCTGTCCTACGCCAACTCGGTGCCCAACATCCAGAAGGCGCTGGAGCGCATCGCGGATGCGGTGAAGGTACCGGCGTAGAGTGGACTGTCACCCCGAACGCAGTGAGGGGTCTCCTCTGGAAACGCTGCCAGAGCAGATGCCTCGCTACCCCTTCCCTTCGCTCAGGGCTACGGCTCACCGGCATGACGGTCGGCGGGGGTCTTGGCTCATCGCCTGTCGATGGCGACATGGCATTCTCGGCATGACAGTCGAGTGGTTTGTGGACTAAGTGAGGGCTGCTTCTCTGGGAACAAGCAACAGGCGGGGGAGGGCGACAACATCGCTCTCCCCCGCCCTCTTATCTCCCAGGTGGACGACGTTATGGTTCGATGAGGGCGCCGCCGGCGTCTGCGAACGCGGCGCGGGCGAGGCTGACATCGGGCTGGCCGTCGCGCAGCGCGCGGAGGCGGACCGTCACCAGCGTGGCCTCCTGGAGGCTGTCGCGACCGCCGCTGAGCTGGGTCGCGGCGTAGTCGAAGCGGCCCTCGCTCTGCCGGCCCTGGTTGAGCGCGGTGAAGCGGCGCTGCGCGTCGAACAGGTCGCCTGCATCACCGCTCGCGCCCGGCGCCACCAACTCCACTGACTTTGGATCGAAGACCAGCCCTACCTCGGCGGCGCTGAGGCCCACCGCGCCCGTCACACGGACCGCGACGGTGAACTCCTCGCCGGCCTTGACCCCGTCTGGCATGACAAGAGTGATGGTCGGCTTGGCGGCGCGCTTGTCGGCGTCCGTCTTCTGCTGGACGATGCCCCACGGCGTGGGGCCATGCATCCCGTAGTTGTTGCCGACCATCGCCAGGTCGGGCAGGTCAACCACGCCGTTGCCGTTGATATCGGCGCGGGTGTCGCCGGGCGGTGTCGCCTGGCCGTAGTTGGCGGCCACGATGACCAGGTCGCCCAAGTCAACCTGGTTGTTGCCGTTAGCGTCGCCGCCCTGGAGTTGGGTCGGCGGCAGGGTAACGCCGGGGACGAGGGTACTGATGTTGACCGTCGTCTGGGTCGTCAGGTAGCCCTTGAGGCGGGCGACGACGGTCTGCGGGCCGGCGATGGCGAGCAGGTTGAAGCCGCCGTTGGGGGCGGTCTGGGTGCTGAAGGAGCCGGCCGCCACGTTCACCCCCGCGTCACCCCGCGCCTGGACATCGACCTGGCCGCTGATGGTGTGGGCGGGAGCGCGGTTGACGTAGATGTCGGTCGCGTCCTCGGGCTGGTACCAGAACTGGAAGCGCAGCGGCCGCGCCGGCGACGCCTGGAAGAACGTGCCGCTCGGGTCCGTAGCGGGCGGGATGGCCGGCATGACGCTATTCAGAGCGTTCTGCGTGCTATACGCGGCGTTGCAGCCACGGTCATACAACTGACTGCGGTCGGTCCGCCAGTCGGACGTCAGCAGGTAGACCTGGCCCTGGGGCAGGCCGATGTCGGTGTACGCATCCGGCAAGGTATGGAACTGTTCGAGGCTCCACAACGCTGCGCCGTCCGGTGGGCGCTGGAAGGGCAGTTCCCGCAACTCACCGAAGAAGCGCGGCTCGATACTCTCACTGTTGAGGCGCGGGACTAGCGCGTCCACTCCACGCACCGGGCCAAGACACTGCGCGCGGTCGGCATCGGTCGGCGTGGTCAGGAACTCACTCGGCTCGATGCGGCGGATGTCCTCGCGGATGGTGTGGCCCACGTTGAAGGGCGGCATGACGTACAGACTGGCCGTGTCGATGCCGAACTGTGGGTCTTGCAGGTACCCCTGCAGGACCTGGGACTCGGGCGCGTTGACGCGGTCCTGCAGCTTGGGCACGGGCGTCCGCAAGGTGATAGCCTTAAAGGCGGGCACGCCAGCGGCGTTGGGGGCCGTCAACAGGGCGGTGACGTTGTACTCGTGGCCGTCGACGTAGAAGCGCTTGAGATACCAGGGCGTCGGCGGCGTCACGTTGTGTGACCCGGCGCCGTCGTACATGGGGGCGCGGGCGGCGCCCAGGGCGCGACCGATGATGAGCGCAGCCGTCTCACGCGACGGGTTGCCCGGAATGGGCGCACCCACGCCGACGACGTACAGGAACCACCCGCCGTCGGTCAGCCCGGCGTTGCTGCCGCCGGCCGGGATACGGCGCACCGAGTTGCGCTCGACAATCGCCATCTCCCCGACGTTGAGGGTGATGTCCTGAATGAACTGCGGGAACTTGGAGTAGTCGTCGCCGCTGACCAGGTGCAACCCGCCGCCGGTGTACCACAGGCGCAGATCGACGCGGCTCGAGATGTTGTCGACGTTCTGCAACTGCACCATGTGGTCGAGGAACTGGGCCGTGTTGAGGGCCGGGTCGCTGCGCAGGAGGATGGTATCGACGCTGAACACGGCCAGTTCGTCGCCGCTCAGTTGGGCGCCGTCGGGATCGAAGCCGTCGAGAAGCCCGTTGCCGTTGAAGTCGGCGGTGATGTCGGTGCGGGCCTGGAGGCTGGCTTCGGTGTCGACGCGGACTGCGTCGACCTGGCCGTCGAAGTTCGCGTCGAACGTTGTCAGGCCGTAGCCAAAGCTGGAGGCGGGGATCCAGTTGGAGCCAGCGCCTGTGGGCGGGACCGGCAACTCGGTGCGGCCGGTGGCGATGGGGAACAGGAAGCGCCCGCCGGGGCCGGTGGTCGTCGGCTGGTTCGTCGCGTCCAGGAACATGTAGGTGAACTCCTCGACGACGGCGGGGAAGCGGAACTCGGTCAACTCGTCGCCGTGGAAGTTCAGGTTGAGGGTGTAGGCGCCGGCGCCGTCGAGCCGGACAGTATAAGCGCCAGGCAGGAGCAGACGGCTGAAGCCCGCGGCCGATGGGTCATCGTCGGCGAGGGGGCCGCTCTCGGTCAGGCCGCTGCAGCCGCCCCATACGCTCAGGGTCATGCCGGGAGCCTGGAGCGTGACCTGGCGGCTCTCGGCCAGGCTGAAGCGGAAGAAGTCGGGACTGCCGGTGGCGTCGCCGGACAGGGTCGCCAGCGGGTTGGACGTCGCGTCGATGAAGTTGGCCTGGCTGCAGCTGTTGTTCGGCTCGATCTCGGAGCCGATGTTGACGACACTGCGGGTCTGGAACACGGTATCCAGGTAGCGCGGCTCGTACCACAGGCGCGGGAAGACCTTCTCGCCCGCGTCCTGGTTGCTGGACGTGCCCGTGTTGGTTGAAATCTGGCCGTACGCCTGGGCTAGCCCCTCACCGCCGTTCTGGAACTCGTTGAGATAGGCCGGGTTGAGGGTCAGGACATCCTTGACGGGGGCCTGGGAGCTTTGCGGGTCGAAGATGCTGGTGACCTCGGTGTAGGGCAAGACCTCGACGGACGGCGTGGCGGCGCGGAAGGCCGAGTCACCGGCCGTCTCGTCGTCGCGGCCATAGACGCGAATACCGCGCCCATTCTTGTAGAGCTTGTCGGCCGTCGCCGCGTTGTCTGGGTTGGGATCGAACCAGAATTTGGCGCGCCCGCCCACGGTGTCGATGGGCGCGGCTGCATTCTGGACCCAGCGGCGGTACTCGCCCTGCGGGGCCGTCCAGCCGGTCGCCACGAGGTACACTTCGGGGTCCGGGGCCGTCGCGGCGGGCGGGTTGTCGGGCAGGATGAAGGCCGTGTACTGGTCGGGCAGGGTGTGGAACTGCTGGGTGTACCAGAACTCCGTCTCGGGCGCGCCGGGGGCCTGGCCGTAGCGTTCGGCCAGTTCGCCCAGGAACTGCGGGTTGCGCGTCTCCTCGATGAAGGTCAGGCGCGACGCGGCGGCGTTGTTGTAGAGTGGTCCGTTGAAGGACTGGTACGGCAGCGGCTGGGCGGCCTGGAGGATGGGCGCGATGGGTCCGCGCACGTTACCCCAGTACTTGAGACCACTGGGCGAGGTCGTGAACTGGGTCAGCGGCCGCACGTCGGTGACGATGGTGTGCTCGTAGTTGAACGGCGGCAGCATGCCCAGCCCCTCGCCGGGGACATAGGCGTCCTGGATGACGGAGAATTGGGCGTTGACGACGTTGTTGAACTTAGGCGTCGGCGAGCGCAGCGTGATGTAGCCAAACGTACTGGTGTCGACCAGGGCCGGGCCACTCACGCCACAGGCGTTGGCGGCGTTGGGCGGCGTCGGGGCGCTCTTGCCCTGGGTGTAGACGGCGACGGTGTTGTACTCGTGGCCGTCGACGTAGAAGCGCTTGGTGTACCACGGGTTCGGGCCGAGGTTGGGCACGCCGGGGGCAGCCTCCATACCGGCGTGGGTCGCGCCGAGGCCACGGCCCAGCACCAGCCGCACGCTGCCGTCGACCGAGTCGACGCTGTCGACCCAGGCGAACCAGGCGCCTTGCGAGCCGCACAGGTTACCCGTGCCGGCCTTCACGATCTGGGGCGGACCTTGCGTGTTGGCGACGACGGCGTCACCCTGGCTGAGCAACACCGGGCCCAGGTCCTTCGCGGCGGTGCTGCCGGTCCAGTAGACGCGCAGCCGCACGCTGTTGTTGAAGAACGACTCAGCGACCACGGCATGGTCGAGGAACTGGGCCGTCTGGCGCGCGCCGATGGCGCCGGGCGAGACGGTCAGGACGACCAACTCATCGCCGGAGAGCGGCGTACCGTCGGTGTCGAGGCCATCGAGTGTGCCGTTGTGGTTGAGGTCGAGGGCCAGCCCTGTCACATTGTACAGCGTCTTCTCGCTGTGGACGCTGACAATGTCGGGGCCGCCGTTGAAGTCGGCATCGAGGCTGGTCAGGCCGTAGCCGACCTGATCCACGCCCCCGTCGTTGGTCGCGATGTCGCCGTCGACGCCCAGCAGGTCCTCGCGGCGCATCCCGACGGGGAAGACGAAGGACGACGCCCCCGGCGCGGCCTGGACGGGCCGCGGCTCGGCGCTGGCCGGACCGGCGTCGATGAAGCGGTAGGTCCACTCTTGCTGGATGGCCGGGTAGTGGATGTCGGCGTCGGTCAGCGTGCCGGACGTGTCCTGGTCCTTGTCCAGATGGTCACACTCGTACCACAGCCGCGCCCAGACCTTCTCGGCAGCGTCGGCGTTGCTGGCCTTGATCTGGTTGTACAGACCGGCGCGGTTGAGTTCATCGGCGGCGTATGCCTCGGAGAGGATGGCCGGGTTCCAGGTGATGCTGTCACCACCCGGCGCTTGCGGGTTCTGGGGGTCGAAGGGCGCTTCGACGTCGGTGTAGGGGCGGTCCTCCACGGTGGCGCCGACCAGCGAGCGCACGGCGAAGGCGTTGCGGCTGAGCAGCGAGCCGCTGCCGAGTACCGCCCGCGCGTCCACACCGCCGCTGGTCTTGGCCGGTCCCGTCTTGTTCAAGACAATGGTCGGCAGCAGCGGGTCGCCCACGCGCTGGCCGTCGGTGCAGTAGAGGCGGAGCGAGAGCGGTCCACGCTCGATGATGAGGGGCGTAATGGTGATATCACCGGGCGTCGGCGTATCGGGGTCATTGCTGGGAATGACACTCGAGCCGGTGGCGACGAAACCTTGATTGGCGACCTGGGTAACATCCGGCGGCAGCGGGTTGTTGATGCGTACCTGGAAGATGATGGTGACGGTGTTGCCCGGTGGGATGTCGCCAATGGTCACCGCGACGCTGGTCTGGCCTGCGCTGTTACCACTGGTGACAAAGCCCTGGGTCGTCGTGACGGAGCCGTTGACCAGGGTCGTATTCGGGTCGGGCGTATCGGTGAATACGACGCCGGTCGCCGTGTTCGGGCCAATGTTCTGGATGGTGATGGTATAGCGCAGGGTATCGCCGGCACTGGCGCCGCCGTTGCCATCGGCATCGAGGGCCAGGCTATCCGTCTTGTCGACCTTCAGGTTAGGCGTCGGGGTGGCCGTCGGCGTCGCTGTACGTGTCGCGGTACTGGTGGCGGTGCGCGTGGCGGTGCGCGTGGCCGTGGCCGTCGCGGTGCGGGTGGCCGTCGCGGTCGCGGTCGCCGTGGGGCTGGCGGTCGCCGTGGCCGTCGCCGTGCTAGTGGTGGTGCGCGTGGCGGTCGCGGTCGCGGTCGGGGTGGCGGTCGCCGTCGCCGTCGGGGTAGATGTCGCGGTCGGGGTGGCGGTCGCCGTCGCTGTTGGGGTGAGAAGGGTACCGGTAGGCGTCGGTGTGGCCGTGGGTGAGGCTGTCGCCGTGGCCGTGGCAGTGGGCGTGGCCGTATTCGTCGATGTCGCGGTAGCGGTAGGCGTCGCTGTAGGCGTCGGCAGGGTCCCCGTGGGCGTGGGCGTGCTGGTGGGCGTTGATGTGCTCGTCGCCGTGGCTGTGTTGGTGGCGGTCGCCGTCGCCGTCGCACTGGGGGTGTTGGTGGCCGTGGCGGTGCTGGACGCCGTCGCCGTTGGCGTCTGAGTCGCGGTCGCGGTCGCGGTACTGGTCGGCGTGGCCGTGGCCGTGCTGGTCGCGGTTGCGGTTGCTGTTGGCGTGGCAGTCAGTGTAACTGTCGGCGTTGCGGTCGGGGTCGGCGTATAAGTGGGCGTACAGCCAAAGCGGAAGTCACACGTCGCGGTCGGCGTGGGCGTGCGGGTGACGGTCGCCGTCGCGGTCGCCGTCGGCGTGAGAGTCGCCGTCGCAGTCGCGGTCGCCGTCGCGGTCGCCGTCGGCGTGGCTGTGGCGGTCGCGGTGGCCGTCGGCGTCGGCGTCGCCGTGAGGGTTGCGGTGGGAGTGGCCGTCGGCGTCGGCAACGTGCCGGTGGCCGTCGGCGTCGGCGTCAGGGTGATGGTGGGGGTCGACGTCGGTGTAGGGACGAACACTTTCGTCTCAGTGGTCGACGTATTGTTAGTGAGATCGATGTCGGTGGTAGTGGTGCTCGTCGACGCCGTATTAACAATGACAGCGCCGTCGAGCGTCGAAGCGCTCACCTGGACTACGACGACAAAGAGAGCGCTATCGCCCGCATTCAGTGATGGCGCATTACACGTGATGGAACCTGTCCCACCCACCGCCGGCGTCACGCACAGCCAGCCGGCCGGACTGATGAGGGATTGGAAGGTGGTGTCAGGCGGGGTCGCGTCCTGGACACTCACGTTAAGCGCCGTGTCCGGTCCCAGGTTATGCAGAGACAAGACATAGGTCAGATTGCCGCCCGCCGCGACCGGGTCTGGGGTATCGGTTTTGGTCAGGGACAGGTCGGTGACACTGGGGGTATTGGTCGGCGTTGGTGTGGGAGTGCGGCTCGGGCCGGGCGGCGGCGTCAGGGTTCGGGTGGCCGTCGCCGTCGGCGACGATGTCGGAATAGCCGTCGGAGTACACTGAATGACGTTGATCTGGAAGCTATCAGCCGCCGTATCGACGTTGGTATTCAGATAGGCGGTCAGTTCGCCGCCCGACTGGCCCAACTGCGTCGCGTTAAAGACCAACTCAAAGGTCTGCGGCAGGCGCGTATACTCGCCACAGACAAAGTTCTGACCCACGGCCGGGCAGCCGCCCGCGGGGTTCGAGCCGGTGAGGGTCAGGCCGGGCTGCAGATTACCCTCAATACGGACGACGAAGTCGTCAGGGGGCTGATTCTGCGCCTGTTCGAGATCGACAAAATACGTTGTCTTGCCACCTAAGCATACTTCACGCGGACCGGAGTTGACGAAGCGAATGTAGATCTCCTGAGGGGCATCCGGCGCGTCGATTGGGGCCTTGGCTTGCGCCGGCGGCACACCAGGGTTCGGCGCGCCCCCTAGCCACAGGAGAAGCAGAAGGAGACCCAGACCAGTTAAACTAATGGGCCAACGCGATACATCGAGGGGTTGTCCACGCAGCGTGACATGGATGCGTGTCGAACGTCCGAGGCGAAGGCAACGAGCGACGAAGCTCGCCCAACGCGAGGCGGCGGTAGCAAACATGTATCCCCCTCACAACACAACCGGCCTGCGCGATGTCGGAACCCACCATTTCGCGGCGCGCGCAGACTACACCGTCGACGACAAGCATCGCTGCCGCGTCGACGGCCATCAACAGTCTTTTGTCCCTACATGGTGAAAACGTGGACAGGAGCTATTTGTTGTGCATACAGGCGTCTACTTGTCCTCCATCCAGGAAAAATTCACGTCTCTTCACGGCGATGCCTTCGATTGTTTGTCTTTTGCGAAGGTCTGATGAATAATCACCCGCAGACTCTATCCTGCCCACAGAGAGGACGATATGCGCCTGAACGACCTGGATACGCCCGCCCTGATTATTGATCTGGATCGCGTCGAGGCCAACATCACTCGGCTGCAAAGCTACTGCACGGCTCACGGGCTGGCCCTCCGCCCCCACATCAAGACCCACAAGATACCGGCCCTGGCGCACAGGCAACTCAATGCGGGCGCGACCGGTATCGCCTGTCAGAAGCTTGGCGAAGCCGAGGTCATGCTAGGCGCGGGCATTACCGACATTATGATTCCGTACAATATCCTAGGACGCCTCAAGCTGGAACGATTGGCGCGGCTGGCGCGCCAGGGACGGCTCAGTGTGGCCGTGGATGCCGAAGCGGTTGTCCGTGACATGAGCGACGTCCTGGCGGCGGAAGGGGCGACGGTCGGCGTGCTTGTCGAGCTGGCCAGTACGCTGCAGCGAGCCGGCGTTGGCGACGTGGACGAGGTCGTCCGTCTGGCGCGGCTGATCGATGACTTGCCCGGGCTGGAGTGGCGCGGCGTGATGATGTATCCGACAAACGACAATAACGTGGCCTATCTGAACGCCGCGTGCAACGCCCTCGACCAGGCCGGGTTACGTCCCCCCGTGGTCAGCGGCGGAGGCAGTCCTGGCATGTACCACCAGCATGAGGTGCCCTGGCTGACGGAAGTACGCGTCGGAACTTATATCTTCGAGGACATGACCGGAGTGCAGGGCGGCTACTTCAGCCTCGATCACTGCGCCGCGACACTGCTGTGTACCGTCGTGAGCACACCCACGCCGGAGCGCGTTATCCTCGACGGCGGCTCCAAGACGCTGACGACCGAGCGCGGGGCGCCCTTTGGCTACATCGTGGAGTTTCCGGAGGCTGAGATCTACGCGCTCAACGAGGAGCACGCGTTTACCCGGGTCGCCGCCTGTCCCGTCAAGCCCAGGCTGGGTGAGCGAGTGCGCGTTATCCCTAACCACGTATGCGTGGCGGTCAACCTCCACAACACCGCCTACGGGGTGCGAGGCGACCACGTCGAGACGATCTGGCCGATTGCGGCCCGCGGGCTGGTGCAGTAGGAAACACACAAGGGCGCACAGTGTGCGCCCTTGTGGTTGGTTATGCAGTTGGACCGTCGAGCCGCCGAACAGGCTCAGGGACCGGGGAAGGTAGCGCAGATGGTACCCTTCGCGTCGCTGATGT
>CAZLBQ010000002.1:0-48048 GCA_964557745.1 uncultured Anaerolineales bacterium | reverse complement strand
GCTGGATGATAATCGAGGCCGTGATGTAGGGATAGACACCCATCGCCACGACGGAGAAGTTCTCCAACGCGCCACCCGACAGGATGTTCAGAAAGCCGAGGAGCTGGTTGTTGGCGAAGAGCTGCCGCAGCGCCTCCAGGTTCACGCCAGGCACCGGGATGTGGGCTGCAAGGCGGAAGATGACGAGGATGGCGAAGGTAAAGAGAATCTTCCGTCGCAGGTCCGGCAGCCTAAAGGCATTTTGCACGGCTTCAAGCATGACAGAGTCCTTTCCAGGCGTTACTCCGCAGCCGCGGCTGCCAGTTCCTCAGCCTTCCCGCCCGCGGCCTCGATCTTAGCCTTGGCGCTGGCGGAGAAGCGATGGGCGCGAATGGTCAGCGGCTTGTCCAACTCGCCGCGACCCAGCACCTTGACGGGGTTCTTCATGTTGCGGATCAGGCCGTTGGCGACCAGAACCTCGGGCGTCACCTCAGCCCCCGCCTCGAACGTCTCGGCGAGCCGGTCCAGGTTCACCTCGGCGTACTCCTGACGGAAGATGTTGACGAAGCCACGCTTGTGGGGCAGCCGCCGTACGAGGGGCAGCTGACCGCCCTCGAAGTATGGCCCCTTCACGCCGCCCGAGCGCGAGCCTTGTCCCTTGCGGCCGCGGCCGGCATACGTCCCGTTGCCGCTGCCTGTACCGCGTCCCTTGCGCTTGCGCGCCTTAGTAGCCCCTGGGTTGGGAGCCAGATCATTGAGTTTCATTGCGGCCCTCCTGGCGCGGGAGTCTGGCCATTGGCCGCTGACGGCGCGTCCGCCCGCTCCACTTCCTCGACCTTGACCAGATGGATGACGGAGTTGACCATACCCCGCATGCTGGGGGTATCAGCCACCTCGACGGTGCGGCCCAGCTTGCGCAGGCCCAGCGCCCGGATGGTGTCCTTGTGGCGCTGGAGGTTGCCAATGGCGCTCTTGACATACGTCACGCGAAGATACTTAGCCATTGGTCTTGCTCCACACTGGCTGCACCTGGGCCGGCGTCTTACCGCGCCGGCGCGCCTCTTCGTTGTAGTCCTTTAGCTCGCTCAGGCCCTGCATCGTGGCGCGCACGACGTTGAGCACGTTGCTGCTGCCCATGGACTTGGTCAGAATGTCCTTGATGCCCACGGCCTCGACGACGGCGCGGACGCTGCCGCCCGCGATGACGCCCGTGCCCGGCGTAGCGGGCTTGAGCATGACCTTGGCGGCGCTGTAGCGCGTCGTGACCTCGTGGGGGATGGTCGTCCCCATCATCGGCACGGTGATCATGTTCTTCTTGGCGCGCTCGATGCCCTTGCGGATCGCCTCGGGAACTTCACGCGCCTTGCCGATGCCCAGGCCAACGCGGCCCTGGTTGTCGCCGACGACCACGACCACGCGGAAGGCGAAGCGCCGACCGCCCTTGATGACCTTCGCCGTGCGGGCGATGTCGATCACGCGCTCATCGAGCTGCTCGCGCTCCTCTTGCGGCTCGCGGCGGTCGCCACGCGGCCGATCCCCGCGATCGCCGCCCTGGCCGCGCGGACCACGGCCCCCCTGGCCGCCAGGACCGCCCTGACCACCAGGGCCACGACCACCGCCCGGCCCGCCCGGACCACGGCCACCGCCGCCCGGGCCACCTGGACCGCGACCACGACCACCCTGGCCGCCGCCACCACCGCCGCTCCGACCGCGGCCACCGCCGGCCGGACCACCGCCGGAACCGCCAGCCGGTCTACGTGTCATCTCATCCATAGCTGAGTTACCCTTCTGTGTGCTCACGCCGGGCGGCCGTGCGACTCGCGTCGCCCCGCCCGACTCGCTTATGTCACGGATTGCGTTAGAAGTCCAGACCGGCCTCGCGGGCGGCATCGGCCAGCGCCTTGACGCGACCGTGATACACATACCCACCGCGGTCAAAGACCACCTTATCAATCCCCGCCGCCTTGGCGCGCTCGGCAACCAGCCGCCCGACGGCCTTCGCTTCCTCGGTCTTGTTCATCTCACCCAACTGCGCCTTCAACGACCCGTCGAGGGTCGAGGCGGCGGCCAGGGTGTGGCCGCGCGTGTCGTCGATCACCTGGGCGTAGATGTGGGTCAAGCTGCGATATACATTCAGGCGCGGGCGCTCCGGGGTGCCTTGTACCTTGCGGCGCACGCGCTCGTGACGGCGCTGGCGCGAGAGCCGGCGCTCGGATGTCTTAGCCATCTTATCTCCTCAGGCCACCACCGGACACGTTGGGTCGACGTGCGCGGGACGCCATGATAGGACCGCCGACGACCGACCGCTGACCACCGAACCATTGGGCGGTCGTCGGTCGTCGGTCGTCAATCTACTTCTTCGCCTTGCCGGCCTTACCGGCCTTGCGGCGGATACGCTCGCCCTGGTACATGATACCCTTGCCCTTGTACGGCTCGGGTGGGCGCACGCGGCGGATCTTAGCCGCCACCTCACCGACGACTTCCTTATCGTTGCCGTCGATGGTGACAATGCGGCCGGTCTTATCCACCGAGAACTTGATGCCCGTGGGCGGCTCGAAGGGGACGGGGTGAGAGTAGCCGACGTTGAGGACAAGGTTCTGGCCCTGCACCTCGGCGCGGTAGCCCACACCCTCGATCTGCATGTTGCGCTGGAAGCCCGTCGACACGCCGGTGACCATGTTCGCCACCAGGGCGCGGGTCAGGCCGTGCAGCGAGCGGTGCAGCTTGTTGTCGGTCGGCCGCGTGACGTTCAGCGTGCCGTCCTGTTGCTCAACGGTGATGGCCGGATGCACGACGCGGGAAAGCTGCCCGCGCGGCCCCTTGACGGTAATCGTCTGACCATCGATGGTCGCAGTGACCCCCTGGGGGAGGGGGATAGGCATCTTGCCAACTCGGGACATGGCGAAACTCCTTACCACACGAAGGCGAGGACTTCACCGCCCACGCCCTGGCGGCGCGCATCCTTGCCCGTCATGACCCCACGCGGGGTAGACACGATGGCGATGCCCATGCCGCTCAACACCAGAGGGATCTCGTCACGGCCAGAGTAGACCCGACGACCGGGGCGGCTGACGCGCTTGAGGCCGCTCAGCACGGGCTGGCGCTCCGGCGTGTACTTGAGCTGAACGCGCAGCGTCTTCTTGACGCCGTCGGCCAGGACTTCGTAATCCTGGATAAAGCCCTCGCTCTTGAGGATCGCCGCGATGGCTTCCTTCATCTTCGAGCTGGGCATCACCACAAAGGCGTGGCGGGCCATCGTCCCGTTGCGGAGACGCGTCAGCATGTCAGCGATAGGATCAGAAATCTGCATGAGAACACCTCCTTACCAGCTCGACTTGACCACGCCTGGAATCTTGCCTTCCAGAGCGAGCTGGCGGAAGCAAATCCGGCACAGGTGGAAACGACGCATGTACCCGCGCGGGCGGCCACAGACCTGGCAGCGATTGCGTACCCGAGTCGGATACTTGCGGCGCGTCTCACGCGCGATCATTGACTTCTTAGCCATGTGTCAACCTCATTCTCTATTGCCGGAACGGCATGCCCATCAGGGCCAACAGCCGCCGCGCTTCCTGGTCCGTCTGAGCTGATGTGACGATGGTGATCTCCATGCCACGCACTTTATCAATCTTGTCGTAGTCGATCTCGGGGAAGATCAACTGCTCGCGCAGGCCGAGCGTGTAGTTGCCACGCCCGTCAAAGGCATCACGCGGCACGCCACGGAAGTCGCGGGTGCGGGGCAGCGCAATGCGCATCAGGCGCTCGAGGAAGTCGTACATGCGCTGACCGCGCAGCGTGACCTTGACCCCAATAGGGTTGCCCTCGCGCACCTTGAACGTAGCGATGGACTTCTTAGCCCGAGTGATAACAGGCTTCTGGCCGACAATGGTCGTCAGGTCGCGCACGGCGGCATCGAGGGCCTTTGGGTTCTGCAGCGCCTCGCCCGCGCCGATGTTGACCACAACCTTCTCCACCTTCGGCGCCTGCATGATATTCTTGTAGCCAAACTCCTGGATGAGTTGGGGCACGATCTGTTCGCTGTAGCGGGTCTTGAGTGTCATCGCCGTCCCCCTTACTCGATGGCCGCGCCGCAGTTGCGGCAGATGCGGACCTTGTCACGGCCCTCGCCCTGGTAGCCGACGCGGGTCGCCTCGTTACAGCTCTTGCACACGAGCATGACATTCGACAGGTGGAGCGGGCCTTCGCGCTCGATGATGCCCACCTGGGTGCGGACGTTGCCCGTGCGGCGCTGGTGCTTCTTGACGAGGTTCACACCGGACACAATCACGCGGTTGTCCTTGGTGATCACCTCATGCACCTCGCCCCGCTTACCCTTCTCGTCACCGCTGATGACTTCGACGGTGTCGCCTTTCTTAATCCGTTGCATCTTTGACCTTCACTCTTCTCCCGCAGGAGACCATGCGCGGCCCAGTGACAGAGGGGTCCAACGCGGCGAACTCCCAACTGACAAGTTTCAAGTCTCAAGTTTCAAGTTCGGCCTCTCGGATTTCCTACTTGAAACTTGCTACTTGACACTTGACACTTGCCGCCCGCCCAGCTTCCGGCGTTCCGACGCCTCCACGGCGTCGGCCACCCGGCGGCTCGCGTCGCCCCATCGGGCGGCGCTGGCCGCTCGACCACTGTGTCACTATGCCGCTGTTAACCTCCGACCGTAGGCTGATGCCCCTACGGCTCGCCTGGGCAATCACCCGATTGCCCCCACTCCTTCGCGCTAGAGGGTCTCCGGCGCGAGGGAGACGATCTTCATGAAGCCCTTCTCGCGCAGTTCGCGCGCGACGGGGCCGAAGATACGCGTTCCTCTGGGGTTACGCTCGTTGTCCAGAATGACAGCCGCGTTCTCGTCGAACCGAATGTACGTCCCGTCCGCCCGGCCGTACTCCTTCGCGGTGCGGACGACGACAGCGCGCACCACGTCACCCTTCTTGACCGAGCCTTGCGGCGCCGCCTGCTTGACCGAGCAGATGATGATGTCGCCGATGCCGGCGTAGCGCCGCTTGGAGCCACCCAGCACCTTGACACACATCAGCTCTTTCGCGCCCGTGTTGTCCGCCACTTTCAGGCGGGTATATTCCTGGATCATGGCTTACTCCTCGGGCACGACGACTTCGGCGACTTCTTCCACCGCGCCGGTGCCGCGCCGCAGCCACTCGATAATGACCCAGCGCTTCTCGTGGCTCAGCGGGCGCGACTCCTCGATGCGGACGACGTCGCCAATCTGAGCCTGGTTGTTCTCGTCATGCGCCTTGTACTTCTTCGTGGTGCGGATGGTCTTGCGGTACAAGGGATGCTGCTTGATTGTCTCGACAGCGACGACCGCCGTCTTGTCCATCTTATTGCTCGTCACACGGCCCACCATGCGGCGGCGGCGCGACTGCGGCTGCTGCTCGGTCATTATGACTTCTCCTGCTCGTACTGTTGCCACAGCTGGCGCTCGCGCATCACGGTCTTGAGCCGCGCGATCTCGCGCTTCACTTCCTTCATCCGGTTCGTGTTCTGCAACCGGTTGGTCGAGAACTGGAAGCGCAGATTCATCAGTTCCAGGTACTTCTGGTCGAGAGCGTTCGCCAACTCGTCGCTGGCCATGCCACGCAGCTTCTCGGCCTGCAACATCTCACGCTGCTTCATGACTCGGCCTCCTGCCCAGCCGCCGCGCCGATGACGGGCTTGGTGATGATCTGGGTCTTGATGGGCAGCTTGTGGGCGGCCAGGCGCAGCGCCTCGCGCGCCACCTCCTCATTCACACCCGACATCTCGAACAGGATACGGCCCGGCTTGACGACCGCCGCGAAGTGGTCCACCGCGCCCTTGCCGGAACCCATGCGCGTCTCGGCGGCGCGCTTGGTCACGGGGTGGTCGGGGAAGATGCGAATCCAGACCTTGCCACCGCGCTTGACCGAGCGGGTGATGGCACGACGGGCGGCCTCAATCTGGCGGCTCGAAATCCACGCCGGCTCCAGGGCCTGCAGGGCGTAGTCGCCGAACGCGACCGAGACGCCGCGCGTCTCCTTGCCGCTCATGCGCCCGCGATGCGCCTTGCGATACTTCATTCTCTTCGGTACCAACATAACAGACTCCTCTTTCGAATTAAGAATGATGAATTAGGAATGATGAATGGCTTCTTACTTCCTAATTCTTCCTTCCTAATTCCAAGTCTAGGCCTGGGCCGTCTCGCGCAGCGTGGGCAGCTTGTCGCCCTTGTAGATCCACACCTTGACGCCGATGCGCCCGTACGTCGTGAGCGCCTCGTCGGTGGCGTAGTCAATCTCGGAGCGCAGGGTGTGGCGCGGGATGCGACCTTCCTGGGCGCTCTCGTGGCGGGCCATTTCCGACCCGGCCAGGCGGCCCGACATAGCGATGCGGACGCCCTTGGCGCCGAGGCGCATGGCGCGTTGTACCGCCTGCTTCATGGCGCGCTTGTGCGAGACGCGCTTCTCGACCTGCTGCACGATGCTCTCGGCGACCAGCGCCGCCACTAGTTCGGGGCGGCTGATCTCTTCGACCTCAATGCGGACCTTCTTGTTGGTCAACGCTTCCAACTTCTTTTTGAGGTCATTCACCTTAGCGCCCTTACGTCCGATGATGATACCCGGCTTAGCCGTGTGGATCGTAATGGACACCTGCTTGGGATAGCGCTCGATCTCCAGGTCGGCGACGCCGGAGCGCCCCAGGTCCTGGCGGATGATCTTGCGGATGTTGATGTCTTCAATCAGTTGGTCGCCATACTCTTGGCCATCGGCGTACCAGCGCGCGCGCCAGTCGTTGATGACGCCGAGACGGAACCCATAGGGATGAACTTTGCGGCCCAACGGCTCTCTCCTTCGTCTAGTCCTGAGTACCGAGTGTCGAGTGCTGAGTGTTGATCTTCCTCAGCACTCAGGACTGGCCACTCAGCACTGCTGTTACTTCTCCGTCACGACGACGGTGATATGGCTGGAGCGCTTCAGGACCGGCTTGTAGCGCCCGCGCGCGCCGAAGCGCGCCCGCTTCATCGTCGGCCCTTCGTCAGCATAAATCCGGCTGATGACCAGGTCGTCAGCCGACAGGCCCAGCGTGTCCTCGGCGTTGGCCGCCGCCGACTTGACCGCCTTGTAGACGGGCACGGCGGCGCGCTTGGTGCTAAAGCGCAGGACGTTGAGCGCCTGCGTAACGGGCATGCCGCGCACCATATCGACCACGAGGCGCACCTTCTGGGGCGACTGGCGCAGGTACTTGTGCTGCGCCCGCGCCGTGGGCTTCACATTCTGCTCCATCGCGCCTCCCTATTTCTTCGCCTTCGTGACCTTCTCTTTGGCGCTGTGGCCGCGGAAGGTCCGAGTGGGGGCGAACTCGCCGAGCTTGTGGCCGACCATGTTCTCGGTGATGTAGACCGGGATGTGCTTCTGCCCGTTGTGGACGCTGATGGTGTGGCCCACGAACTGGGGGAAGACTGTCGAGGCGCGCGACCAGGTGCGGAGGACACGCTTCTCGCCCTTCTGGTTCATCTCCTCCACCCGTTGCAGCAGCCGTGGCTCGACAAACGGCCCCTTCTTGAGTGAACGACTCATCTAAGACTCCTCTTACTTCTTGCGCTTGCTCACACGGCGGCGAATGATGAACTGGTCGGTGTACTTGCGCTTGCGGGTCTTGAGGCCCATGGCGACCTTGCCCCACGGGGTCTTGGGACCCTTCTTGAGGCCGACCGGCGCCTTGCCCTCACCGCCACCGTGCGGGTGGTCGCGCGGGGTCATCGCGGAGCCACGCACCGTCGGGCGGCGGCCCATGTGGCGCACGCGCCCGGCCTTGCCAATCTTGACGTTGCCCCAGTCGACATTGCCGACCTGGCCAACCGTCGCCGTGCAGTTGATGTTGACGCGGCGCATCTCGCCCGAGGGCAGGCGCACCGTCGCCAGGTTGCCTTCCTTCGCCATCAACTGCGCCGACGCGCCCGCCGAGCGGGCCATCTGGCCGCCGCGCCCCGGCTCCAGCTCAATGTTGTGGATCTGGGTGCCGACGGGGATGCTGCCCAGCGGGAGGCTGTTCCCCACCCGCGCCTCGACGCGCGGGCCGTTGCTGATGGTGTCTCCCACCTTCAGGCCTAGCGGAGCGATGATGTAGCGCTTCTCGCCGTCCTCGTATTGGACCAGGGCGATACGGGCCGTGCGGTTGGGGTCGTACTCGATACTCTCGACGCGGGCCGACACGTCGACCTTGTCGCGCTTGAAGTCGATAATGCGATACAGCCGGCGCGTCCCGCCACCGCGATGGCGGACCGTCACCTTACCCCGGGTGTTGCGGCCGGAGTGTTTCTTGAGGACTTCAACCAGCGAGCGCTCCGGCTCGTTGCGGGTGATGTCCTCGAAGTTCTGGCTCGTCATGCCGCGTCGGCCCGGGGAGGTAGGCTTGTAAATCTTAATAGGCATGGACTACACTCCCTCGAAAATGTCGATGGTCTGACCAGGCGCGAGGGTGACAATCGCCTTCTTCCACGACGACGTCTTGCTCACGTGGCGGCCAAAGCGGCGCGTCTTGCCGGGCATGCGCATCACGTTCACCGCGAGCACATTCACCCCGAAGCGCTTCTCCACGGCCTCCCTGACCATCGCCTTATTGGCGTCCTTGGACACCTCAAAGGCGTACTGCGCGTTCTCCGCGATCCGCGTCCCCTTCTCAGTCACAATGGGACGGCGCAACACTTCATAGATGTGCATCGAGCTACCTCCTTACGCCTCGTCACCCGACGCGGCGTCGGCTGCGCCCGCGCCACCAAAGTAGTGGGTCTCAATTTGAGAGATGGCCGCCAGCGGCAGCAGCACCACATCGTAGCCCAGCAGGTCGCGGATGTTCAAGTAGTCGTGGCGGAGCGTCTTGACATTGGCGAGGTTGTTGGCCGAGCGCATGACCGCGGTGTTGTCGCCGGCGGGTAGGACGATGAGCGTGCTACGGGCATTCGAGACCTGCTTGAGCAAGCCCACCATCTCCTTGGTCTTCGGCTGGGCGAGATTGAAGCCCTCGAACACGACGATCTGGCCACTCTGCGCCTTCGCCGACAGCGCCGACTTGAGCGCCAGGCGGCGCATCTTCTTGGGCATCGCCTGCTCGTAGCTGCGTGGGCGCGGCCCGAACGCAATACCACCCTTGCGCCAGTGGGGCGCGCGCTTCTGGCCCTGGCGGGCGCGGCCGGTGCCCTTCTGCCGCCACATCTTGGTGCCAGACCCCGACACCTCGCCGCGCGTCTTGGTCTTCACCGTGCCCAGGCGCGCATTCGCCAGCTGGCGCACCAAGGCCTGGTGCATCACCGCCGTGTTCGGCTCGATGTTGAAAATGTCGTCTCGCAGGTCTAGCGTACCGACCTGCGCGCCTTGCACGTTAATGATAGGAACCTGCATTGTCCTACCTCCCCTTCACAGCCTGCTTGATAATCAGCAGGCCGTTCTTGGCGCCGGGGACGGCGCCGCGGACGAGGAGCAGGTTCCGCTCAGGATCGACCTGCACAACCTCGAGATTCTGAACCGTCACCTGTTCGTCACCCAGATGACCCGCCATGCGCATGCCCTTGAGGACGCGGCCGGGCGTGGTGCCTGAACCGATGGAGCCAGGCGAGCGCTGGCGGTCCGACTGGCCGTGGGTCTTGGGGCCGCCGCGGAAATTGTGGCGCTTCATGCCGCCCGCGAAGCCCTTACCCTTCGACGTCCCCGTAATGTCCACGTGCTCGCCCTCGGCGAACACGCCGACGTCCAGCTTCTGGCCCACCTCGAACGCCTCACCCTCAACGCGAAACTCGCGCAGTACCTTCAGGGGGCGGACGTCCTTGAGATGGCCCCGCTCGGCCTTGCTCAGCTTGCGCTGGGCCTTCTTTGGGTCCACCTCGTCGAAGCCGAGTTGCACGGCGCTATAGCCGTCGCGCTTCGGCGTCTTGACCTGGGTTACCCAGCACGGTCCGGCCTCGATGACCGTCACCGGCACGGCCTCACCCTTCGCGGTGAAGACCTGGGTCATCCCAATCTTTTTGCCAATGATTCCCTTCATGGTGTTCTCCTAGTGGTTCCCCTTCGAGGGAAGGATGGGGAACATAGGGCGCCCGGTGGAGGACGAAGAACGAAAGACCTGTTGGTCAGCCGTTGTTGCCTTCCGTCGCTCCTACAGCTTGATTTCGATATCCACACCGGCGGGCAGATTGAGCTTGGTAAGCGCGTCAATCGTCTTGCTCGTCGGCTCCAGGATATCGACCAGGCGCTTGTGGGTGCGGATTTCAAACTGCTCGCGCGAGTCCTTGTCAATGAACGTGCTGCGCATCACGGTAAACTTCTCGATTTTAGTCGGCAGCGGGATGGGACCGACCACGGTCGCCCCGGTGCGCTCGGCCTCGTCGACAATCTTCTGCGCGGACTGGTCCAGCACGCGATGGTCGTATGCCTTGAGGCGGATCCTGACTTTCGGCCTAGCCATGCTTCTCCCCTTACCGGGGACGAGGGACGAGGGACAATAGACGGAGCATGAGAGCCTCCCCTATCGTCCATCGTCCGTCGTCCATCGTCAATCGTTATTCGAGGACCTGGGTGAGGACACCGGCGCCCACCGTGCGCCCGCCCTCGCGGATGGCAAACCGCGACCCCTGCTCCAACGCCACCGGGTGGATCAACTCCACCTTCAGGTTCACGTTGTCGCCCGGCATCACCATCTCCACCCCACTCGGCAACTCACACGTGCCCGTGATGTCCATCGTCCGAATGAAGAACTGCGGCCGATAGCCGTTGAAGAACGGCGTGTGCCGCCCCCCCTCTTCCTTCTTCAGCACGTACACCTCGCCCATGAACTTCGTGTGCGGCTTGATGGAGCCTGGCTTGGCCACCACCTGCCCCCGCTCCACGTCCGTCCGCTCTATCCCCCGCAGCAGCAGCCCGATGTTGTCCCCAGCTTGCCCCTGGTCCAGCAGCTTGCGGAACATCTCCACCCCGGTCACCACCGTCGAGCGGATCTGCTCGCGGATGCCCACGATCTCCACCGTCTCCCCCACCTTGACGATCCCGCGCTCCACCCGCCCCGTCACCACCGTCCCCCGCCCCTTGATGCTGAACACGTCCTCGATCGGCATCAGGAACGGCTTGTCGATGGGCCGATCAGGCTGCGGGATGTACTCATCCACCGCCTTCATCAGTTCCCAGATGGGGGCGTACTCGGGCGCGTTGGGGTCCTTGCTCGTGCACTCCAACGCCGCCAACGCGCTGCCCCGAATGATGGGGATCTCGTCGCCGGGGAAGTTCTGCTTGCTCAGCAACTCCCGCAACTCCAACTCTACCAGTTCCAGCAGTTCGGGGTCGTCCATCATGTCGACCTTGTTGAGGAAGACGACCATGGCTGGCACCTCGACCTGCCGCGCCAGCAGCACGTGCTCCCGCGTCTGGGGCATCGGACCATCCGGCGCGCTGACGACGAGGATCGCCCCGTCCATCTGCGCCGCGCCCGTGATCATGTTCTTGATGTAGTCGGCGTGGCCCGGGCAGTCGACGTGGGCGTAGTGGCGCTTCTCCGTCTGGTACTCGACGTGGGCGATGGCGATGGTGATGCCGCGCGCCCGCTCTTCGGGCGCGTTGTCGATGGAGTCGAAGGCGCGGAAGTCGGCCCAGCCCTTCAGCGCCAGCGTCTTGGTGATGGCGGCGGTGAGGGTCGTCTTGCCGTGGTCGACGTGGCCGATGGTGCCCACGTTGAGGTGCGGTTTCGTTCGCTCAAATTTCTGCTTCGCCATGGGGGCAAATCCTCCTGAAAATTGCTCGTATCGGTTGGCTGGAACCTATGGGCGGGCTTGAACCGCCACTCTCACCGGGGGTGAGCGCTCTGCCGCTTGAGCTACACAGGCATACAAAACTCGTAGGCTTGCCAGGGACCGCCGGGAACTCATTACAGCTCGGCGAGTTCCCACGGTGTCCCATGAGTTCCTACGAGTGAGTGGACGGGGGCGGATTCGAACCACCGAAGGCGTCTGCCAGCTGATTTACAGTCAGCCCCCTTTGGCCGCTTGGGTATCCCTCCATATTCGATTTGGCAGAGCCGACGGTGGGATTTGAACCCACGACCTGCCGATTACAAGTCGGCTGCTCTGCCAACTGAGCTACGTCGGCGCAACAGACTGCCCGCGACACCCAATTATAGCCGCATGGGTAGGGCAAGTCAAACGCCGGGCGACTCGCGCACCGACGCAAAGGTATGATGTACGCGCTGGGTAAACCTTACCCCCGCGACCGCCAGGCGTGGTACAACACAATCGAGCCGGCGACGGCGGCGTTGAGCGAGTCGACGTGGCCGCGCATGGGCAGCCGTACCAGGACGTCACACGTCTGGGCGACGAGGCGGCCCAGCCCCTTACCCTCGCTGCCGACGACCAGGGCCGTCGGGGTCGACCAGTCGTACTGGTCGTAGGCTTGCTGGCCTGCCATGTCCAGCCCGACGACCCACACCCCCTGCTGCTTCAAGTCCTCCAGCGTCCGCGTCAGGTTCGTCACCTGGGCAATGGGCAGGTGCGCGACGGCCCCTGCCGACGCCTTGCGGACGGCGGGTGTCACGCCAGCGGCACGGTGGCCGGGCAGAATGACGCCATGCGCCCCGACGGCGTCGGCGGTGCGGATGAGCGAGCCGAGGTTATTGACGTCCTGGATGGCGTCCAGGGCCAGGATGAGGGCCGGTTCGCCCTGGGCCTTCGCGCGCGCCAGGATGTCCTCCACGTCGGCGTAGCGGTGCTCCGCGATCTCCGCGGCGACGCCCTGGTGGACCCCGCCTAGCTTGTCCAACTCGCGCCGCTCGACCCACACCACCCGCACCCCATGCTCCTGGGCCAGCTTCAGGACGTCGGCCAGTGGGCCACCCGATTGGGTCCCCTTTGCGACAAGCAGCCGCTGAACCTTCTCCCCCGCCCGCAGCGCTTCCAGGACGGGGTGGCGCCCATAAATGACGTCACTCATCGGCATTCCCGCCTTTCGCGATGTCCGCCACGCGTGTCGTGATGAGCAGGTCGGCGCTAGGCGGCACGCCCTGGTGGCTCAGCGCCTCGACATACTCTGGATGGAAGTGGAATGCGCCGTCGCGGTAGACCTCGCGGTCCCAGGGATTGAGAATGAGGGCGTCGGAGATGAGGCCGATGACGTCGGGGACGTGAGCGCCCCAGGTATGGGCGTACAGGACGGCGGTGCGCACGGCCGCGGCTCCCAGCTGCTCCACCTCCTGCCGCACGATGCCCAACGTCTCGCCCGTACTGGCGATCTCGTCCACGACCAGGACGCGTTGCCCGCGCACCAGGTCAGGCGGTCGTACCAGCCACTGCGGTGTCTCATAGCGGACGACGTCGTGCACGCGCCGCGAGAGGCGGATAGGGTAGATTTCGGTCTGGAGCAGGTGGGCCAGCGGCGCGCCTGGGTAGAGGCCACCCCGCGCCACGGCCAGGATGACGTCGGGCCGAAACGGCGCGACCGTCCGCGCCAGCCCTTTGCAGAGGGCGTGGAAGTCGTCCCAACTGATGGGCAGGATGCTCTGGCGCGTTGCGTAGTCGTAGGGGGAGTGGGACATGGGCGCTACTGGGAGTTGGGTAGCGCGAGACGGCGCATGACGCTCTCGAAGCTGTCGGGTGGTGGAGCTTCGACCGTAACCGTCTCGCCGCTGGGCAGCGGGAAGGTGAGGCGCAGCGCGTGGAGCATGAGGCGCGGGAAGCGGCTCTGCTCGGCCTTGTCGCCATAGCGCCGGTCGCCTAGGATCGGGTGGCTGATGCTGTAGAGGTGGACGCGGATCTGGTGCCGCCGCCCAGTGAGGGGATAGACGTGCAGCAGGGTGGCCTTGCGCAGCCGCTCGACCTTCTCAAAGCGTGTCACGGCGGGCTTACCGCGCGCCTCATCGACCCCCACCCGCCCGGAACCAAACTCGCGTAGCGCCGCGTCGATGACCCCCTCCGCCTCGCGGATGCCGCCCTGGACGGCGGCCAGGTAGGTCTTGTGGACCTGGCGGCTCTCGAACTGGGTGTTGAGGAAGCGGTGGGCATCGGCGTGGCGGGCGAACAGGAGAACACCGCTCACGTCCTTGTCGAGACGGTGGACGATGTATAGCTTCTCGCCCCGCTCGGCTTCCAGCCGCGCCAGTACGGACAGGTCGTCGCCCGGCGCGCCCGGAATCGTCGCTACGCCCTCGGGCTTAGCGACGACGACAACGTCCTCATTCTCAAACAGGACTGGCATCATCGAAATCAGTCAACGGCGTGTGAGAATCCTCAGCCATCTTGATAAGACCTTACGCTCTCCCGAACTGCGGACGTGGCGTTTCAGACGGAGAGGGCAAAGCTGTCTCCTCGGCGACGCCGTGCAGCCACAACTCCGACTCGGCCAGGTCGAGGTCATCATTCCAGACAACTCCATAACCGTGTCGGTCAGCGTGAACAGCGCGGAAGAAGGCTCTGTCTCTCAGCAGTCGGAAGGCCGGTTGCTCCAGGAGAGGAGCGCAGTCGTAGCGTTTGACGCTGCCATCGGCGAACGTCACGCGGAGGATGTAGTCTGACATAACTTCCACAGCCAGCACTTTAGGGTAAAACTGTGCCACAGCCTACTCCAACCCAGGCAATGGTCGGAACTGCTGCGTCTGGCACATGAGTGAGCGCTAGACACCCTGGACCAGGATGAGCTTCCCGACGGAGGCGCTGCGGCGCAGTGCTTTGGGACCAGCATACGCCTCCGACTCCCACCACGCCTTGGCCTGCTCGACGCTGTCGAACTCGATAATGACCAATCGCTTTGGCTCCCACTCCCCTTCCAGTGTCTCGGTCTGTCCGCCGCGCGCGAGGAACTTCCCACCATACGGCGCGAGCGTCGCCGGCACGGCCGCCACATACTCTCGATAGGTGACCGGGTCCTTGACCTCGACATCGGCAATAACATAAGCTGTCATAGAACTTACCTTTTTCCAATCTCGCTCACCCGACTCGCCATGTCGTCCCCGCTGGACTGTCTTCGAGGACCACGCCCAGCGTCCCTAGCTCGTTGCGGATGCTGTCGGCCAGGGCGAATTGCTTGGCCTTGCGCAGGTCGGCGCGGACGCGGATGAGCAGGTCTACAAAGGGCGCGATGGACAGGTCCGCCCCCCGCGGCTGCTCCAACGTAAAGCCGAGCACGCCGAGCAACTCGCGCAGCGTTGCCTGCGCGCGCTCGAACGGCTCGCCCTTGACGCCGTGGTCGCGGGCGCGGTTGATGTGCGTCGCCAGGTCGAACAGGGTGGCGAGCGCCTGCGGCGTGTTGAAGTCGTCGTCCATGGCCTCGACGAAGCCAGCGCGGGCTGCCGCGACCGCACCGTCGAGGGCGTCAGACGGCCAGCCCTGGGCGTCGGGGCGAGCCGGGCGCAGCGCGGCATGGAAGCGGTCTAGCCCCTTCTCGGCGGCGGCGATAGCGTCGGCGGTGTAGTTGCGCGGCATGCGGTAGTGCGACGACAGGGCGAACAGGCGCAGCGCGTCGGCCGAATGCTCCTTGAGGAAGTTGCGGATCGTCACCACGTTGCCCAACGACTTGGACATCTTCTGGTTCTCGATCTGCATCATCCCATTGTGGACCCAGTAGCGGGCGAAGGGCGCGCAGTGGGTAAATGACTCGCTCTGGGCGATCTCGTTCTCGTGGTGCGGGAAAATGAGGTCGGTGCCGCCGCCGTGGATGTCAATCTGCTGGCCCAGGTGGTGCAGGCTCATGGCCGAGCACTCGATGTGCCAGCCGGGCCGCCCCGGTCCCCACGGGCTATCCCAGGCGGGCTCGCCGGGCTTGGCGCCCTTCCAGAGCGCGAAGTCCGACGGGTCTTCCTTGAGGCTGGTCGCCGCCTCGCCCTGGTTCATCTCGTCCAACGGGCGGCGCGACAACTTTCCGTACTCGGGGAAGGAGGCGCGGCGGAAGTAGACGTCGCCGCCGGAGGCATAGGCGTGGCCCTGGTCGATGAGGCCCTGAATCATGGCGATGATCTCGGGCATCTCCTCAGTCACTTTGGGCGAGACATCGGCGGGGCGGACGTTGAGTAGGTCCAGCTCTTCCAGGAACGCCTGGGCATAGTGGGCCGACAGGGCGATGGGGTCCACGCCGCGCTCGTTGGCGCGGTTGATGATCTTGTCGTCGACATCGGTGAAGTTCTTGACGAACTTCACCCGATACCCTTGCCACTCCAGGTAGCGTCGGATGACATCGAACACGATGGACGACATGGCATGGCCGACGTGGGCGTCATCGTAGACGGTGACGCCGCAGACATACATGTTGGCCTCGCCCGGCGTCAGCGGGACAAACTCTTCTTTCTGGCGGCTCAGGGTATTGTAGATTTGCAGAGGCATACAGGTCTCTCAAGTGGCGGCGCAACGGAGGTCAAGCCTGCGCTCGGGCGGCGTCCACGATTAGCTTGACCGCCGTCGGCACATCGACGCGGGCGCTGTTGATGACCAGGTCGTAGGTGGTCGCGTCGCACCAGTTCAGGTTGTAGTAGCGGCGCACGTAGTCGGCGCGGGCGCGGTCGCTGGTGCGGATACGCGCCACGGCCATACGAGGAGCTACGCCTTCCTGGCCTGCGACTGCGTCAATACGCGCCGGGAGCGGGGCGACGACCTGGACGTGCAGAGCATCCGCCCGGTCGCGCAGGATGGCGTTGGCCGCGCGCCCGACAATCACAACGTTGCCGGCCTCGGCCAGGTTACGGATGACACTCTCGATCACGCGGGCGCTCTGGTCGACCTCCAACTGGGTCGGCACGTCGGCCAGGTAGCCTTCGTGGGCCAGTGGCAGCGGCGCGGCGTCCAAGAGGGAGGCGCCACGGGAGCGCGGGATGGTCGGCATCGTCCGCATGGCGTTCACGATGCGGTCGGCCAGGCCGAGAATCCCCTCGCCCTGAATCTCTGCCAGGACGTGGGGCGTCACGCCCGTCTCCTGAGCCGCCCCATAGAGTGAATGCTTGGTCACCAGGCGCGCGTCTAGCTCGCGCGCCACCTGGCCGGCAATCTCGTCCCCTGTAGTCCCCAACATCCGTGACAGGGTTACGATAGGCATGACCGTTGTTCCTCACTCGTCTTTAGCCGTCCCATTAGTACTGGCCGGCGCAGCGAAAATCATGCGGCCCTGGACGGTCTGGAGGACGCGGGTCACGGTGACGTCCAGGCTGTTGTTGAGGTAGCGGCGGCCATTCTCGACCACGATCATCGTGCCGTCGGGCAGGTAGCCGACGCCCTGCCCGATTTCCTTGCCTTCCTGGATGATGCGCACTTTGAGCGACTCGCCCGGCAGCAGGACGGTCTTGACTGCGTTCGCCAGTTCGTTGATGTTGAGGACGCGGACGCCCTGCAGCTCAGCGACACGGTTGAGGTTGTAGTCGTTGGTCAGGACCGGGCACTGGAGCCGCTTGGCAAGTTGGACGAGCTTAGCGTCTACCTCGCGGGCCTCCTCGGCGTCCATGTCGTTGATCTCGATGGGCACCCGGTCGTTCTTCTGGAGCTTGTTGAGAATGTCTAGACCGCGCCGCCCCCGATTGCGGCGCAGAGTGTCGGGCGAGTCGGCGATATGCTGCAACTCGTTGAGGACGAAGCGCGGCACCAGGAGCGTACCCTGGATAAAGCCCGTCTGGGCGACATCGGCGATGCGCCCGTCGATGATGACGGATGTATCGAGCAGGATGGCCTCGCTGCTCGCATGGCGCGAGCGCCGCGTTGGCAGCAGGGCGGCGATGTCCTTGTGGCGGGTCAGCCCGACCATGATGCCCAGGTAGCCCAGGGCGACGGAAATCACCACCGGCGCGACGTTGCCCAACGACAGTGGCAGGAATTGGGCTGCGTAGGCCAACGGCAGCGAGAGCAGGAGGCCCACGGCGAGGCCGATGGTCGCGCCGAGCAGGCTCTGGATGGGGACGCGGCGCATCTCGCGCTGGAGGGCCAGCAGCGGATACAGGGTGACATGCTCGGTCACGAAGAAACCAATCAACCCACCGACGACCGCGAGGACGTACTTCAGTTGGACAAAGGGGATCGGAACCTGGAGATCGAGAGACTGGCCGATGCTCCATCCTACGGCGGCCAGCACCAACAGGCCCAGGATGCGCACGACCCACTTGACGAGGGCGAGGCTCACAGTACCTCCCACCCGTCTCTACCTCGGTATGGTCAGGCGACTCGCTCGTGTCACGGGCGACAAATCCGCGTTACCATGCGATCACAGCCGGAACCCTCGGACAGAGATGACATCAACATGGCGGAGCAAACGATAACGCCTCGGCCATACCCCATACGGAACCAGGAAGATAGAGGGACGGGATAAGTGCAGATGATGGATGATGAAATGATACGAAAAGTGTATCACACTCGGGAGGTAATGTCAACGCAGCGCCGCCGATGTCTATAGACCCGCAGGGTTTGTCGAACCCTGCGGGTCTTGTCTGGGCGCTTCTCTAGGTGTCGTCGCTCTCGGGATGGGCCGCAGCGACCGGCGGGCGAGGCCCGGAGTTCTGCAGCGCGACGTCCAGCGCCTCACCCAGCGAGCGGGCGCTGATGACCTTCAGGTCGGGCGGCACGCTCAGGTCGGCGTTGCGGGGGTGGCGCGGCATCAGCACGCGCTTGAAACCCAGCTTGGCCGCCTCGTTGAGCCGCCGCTCGGTGTGGCCGACCGACCGCAACTCGCCTGACAGACCCACCTCGCCGAAGATGGCAAGGTCGGGCGCGACGGGCATGCCGCGCTGCGATGAGGCGATGGCGGCGGCGACGGCCAGATCGACGGCCGGCTCGGTGATGCGCAGCCCGCCGACAATATTGACAAAGATGTCCTGGACGGCCAGCTTGAGGCCGACGCGCTTGCTCAGCACCGCCGTCAGCAGGAGCAGGCGGTTAGGGTCGATGCCGTTGGCCGTGCGGCGCGGCAGGGCGGCCGCGGTGGCGCTCGTCAGCGCCTGGACCTCGACCAGCAGCGGGCGCGTCCCTTCGACCGTTACGGCGACAGTCGAGCCGGGGACGGCGGTCATGCGCTCGGCCAGGAAGGCCTCCGAGGGGTTGAGGACTTCCGCCAGCCCCTCACGACGCATCTCGAACACGCCCACCTCGTCGGTCGAGCCAAAGCGGTTCTTGACCGAGCGCAGCAGGCGGTAGGAGTGGAAGCGCTCGCCCTCCAGATAGAGGACGGTATCGACGGTGTGCTCCAGGACGCGCGGGCCGGCGATGGCCCCAGCCTTCGTGACGTGGCCGACGACGAAGATCGGGATGTTGTCGCCCTTCGCCAGGTGCATGAGGCGCGAGGCGCACTCGCGGACCTGCGACACCGAGCCGGCCGTCGACTCAAGCTCATCCAAGTACACGGCCTGGATGGAGTCGACGACCAGCAGGCGGGGCTTGAGCTGGCGCGCCTGCTCTATGACGCTGTTCAGGTTGGTTTCCGACAGCAGGTAGAGGTCGTCGGCGTCGACCCCCAGACGGTCCGCGCGCAGCTTCACCTGGCGCGCCGACTCCTCGCCCGATACGTACAGGACGGGCTTGAGCCGCTGCGCCATCAGCGCCGACACCTGCAACAGCAATGTGCTCTTGCCGATGCCGGGATCCCCGCCGATGAGGACCAGCGAGCCGGGGACGATCCCGCCGCCCAGCACGCGGTTGAACTCCTGGGTCGGCAATTCGAGGCGGGTCAGCGAGTCCGCAGCGATGTCGCCGAGGCGCTGCGGCTGGCTGCCCGTCGCCGACGCCATGAACAGCGTCTTGGCGCGGGCGGTCTTGCTCTCGTCGACGACCGTCTCGACCAGGGAGTTCCACTCGCCGCACTCGGGGCAGCGGCCACTCCACTTGGCCTGGACGCTCTGGCATTGCTGGCAGATCCAGCGGGTGCGTAGCTTAGGCATAGACTGTTCTCGTTCTAGAACGGATGTGTCAATTATAGCATAGCCCACACACGGGTGCAACCGGCGGCGCGACAAAGTTTGCGCTTTGTCCCCTTTCTGGTATACTCCGCCCAGCGCTCATTCAAGGAGGATGACATGGATTTCTCGCGCGCCTGGCGCACCCTCTCCGAAGACTCCGACTGGCTCGTCAAGATTCTCATTGGCGGCGTCATGGTTCTGCTCTCCTTTCTGATAGTTCCCGTCTTCCTGGTGCAAGGCTATCAGGTTGACGTAATGCGCCGCGCGGCGGCGGGCGACGATCGCCTGCCTGCCTGGGACGACTGGGGCGGCCTGTTTGTGCGCGGCGCGACCGCCATTGTCATCAGCCTGGTCTACGCCCTGCCGGTCATCCTCATCGCCTGCTGCATGGGCGTCGCCGGGCTGGCGGTGAGCGGCAGCGCCTCCGGTGGGCAGGCGAACCCCAACCCAAGTCTCAACGCCTTCCTGGCCTGCCTGGGCTGCCTCGCCATCCCGCTGGCGCTGTTCGCCGCCTTCTTCTCGCCTGCTGCCATTTTGCGCTACGTTACCCATCAGGACATCGCCGCCGCCTTCAAGATCGGCGAGGTCTGGGCGCTCATCCGCGACAATCTCACGCCCTACCTGCTGGCCTTCCTGGCGGCCATCGTGCTGCCGCTCATCGCGTCGCTCGTCTCCGGCGTCCTGTGTGGTCTACCCGCGCCGTGGCTCGCCTTCGTCGCGGGTGTGCTGAGCTATCACCTGTACGGCCAGGTCGCCCAGGGCCAGCGTGGTCAGGTCGGCCCGGCGCCACTCGCGCCGATGCTGCCGCCGAGCGCGTAATCCTGTCCCTCCGCCGTCTGGCCCCGCCCCGCTTGCCATGCGGGGCGGCTTGGCGTCCGAGGGGTTTCGCCTTTGTCTGCGGGGGACTATAATTGAACCATGATGCATGTCCAGGTCTTCTCCGATGCCTCTGTCTTCGACCGTCTGCGGCCTGAGTGGAATGCCCTGCTCGCCGACAGTGCGGCGGATACCCTGTTCCTGACGTGGGAGTGGCAGTCGACGTGGTGGCGGCAGTTGGGCGAAGGCGACCTGCTGGTCCTGGCGGTGCGCGACGGCGGCGGCCGCCTGGCAGGTATTGCCCCGTTCTACGCGACCGGGGAGCCGGGACAGCGAGCGCTGTCCCTGGTCGGCTGCGAGGACGTGTCCGACTACCTGGACATCATCGCCCGGCAGGGTCAGGAAGGGGTCGTTCTCGCTGCCGTGCTGGACACTCTGGCCGGGCAGCCCGACGCCTGGGATGAACTGGACCTGTGCAACGTCCCCGCCGCCTCACCCAGCCTTGTTCACCTGCCTGCGCTCGCTCAGGCCCGCGGCTGGCAGGCCGTCGAAACCCCCGAAGACGTGTGCCCCATCATTACCCTGCCCGCCACGTGGGACGAGTACCTGGCGACGCTGAACAAGCACCAGCGTCACGAGGCGCGCCGCAAGCTGCGTAAGATGCAGGAAGAAGCGCAGTACGCCTACCACGTCTACAAAGATGGGCCCAAGCTGATGGCCGCGCTCGACGACTTCTTCGTCCTCCACCGCCTGAGCCATACGGACAAGGCGCGTTTCATGGACGAGCGCATGGCGGGCTTCTTCCGCGCCATTACCGATGTGTTGGGCGCGGCGGGTTGGGTCGAGCTGTGCCTGCTGACGATTGACGAGCGGCCCGCCGCCGCCATGTACAACTTTCGCTACCACGACCAGGTACTGGTCTACAACTCCGGCTATGACCCGGCGTACCGCTCGAACCTGAGCAGCGGCATCGTCCTGTTGTGCCTGTGTATTCAGGACGCCATCGCGCGGGGGCTGCGCGTCTTCGACTTCCTTCAGGGCAACGAGGAGTACAAGTATCGCTTTGGGGGGAAGGATACGCAAGTGCGGCGGTTGAAGGTCAGGCGGACGTAAGGAGAGGGGTGATGGTTGACGGTGCTGCGCCGCGTATCGCCATGCTGTCCGTGCATACCTGCCCATTGGCGGCGCTGGGCGGCAAAGAGACCGGCGGCATGAACGTCTACGTCCGCGAGTTGAGCCGCGAGTTGGGCCGGCGCGGCTTCTTCGTGGATGCCTTCACCCGCTCGCAGAACCCGGAGATACCCCACATCCCCGACTCGGACCTGGGTCCGACCGTCCGCGTCATCCACGTCAAGTGCGGCCCCGAGTCACCCTATCCCAAGGAACTTATCTGGGACTACATCCCCCAGTTTGTCGAGGGCGTGCGCTGCCTGATCCACGATGAGGGCATCCGCTACAACGTCTACCACAGCCACTACTGGCTGTCGGGCTGGGTCGCCCATGCCCTGCAATCCCTCTACCCCGCGCCGATGGTCCACATGTTCCATACCCTGGGGCGGATGAAGGACCTGGTAGCGCGGCGGCCGGAGGAGCGCGAGGTCGGCCACCGCAACTATATCGAGAGCCAGATCATGGGCTGGGCCGACAGCATTGTGGCGGCGACGCCCCGCGACATGGCCCAGATGGTCCGCCTGTACGGGGCCGACCCCGACAAGATCAGCATCATTCCCCCCGGCGTCGATACCGACCTGTTCCACCCCATCCCGAAAGCCGAGGCGCGTGCGGCGCTGGGCCTGCCGCCCGACCATAAGCTCGTCCTGTTCGTCGGCCGCATCGAGCCGCTTAAGGGTATCGACACCCTCATTGAGGCGATGGCCCTGGCCTTCAAGCACCGCGTGGACCTACGCGGTGAGGTCGAGTTGGCCATCATCGGCGGCGACGTCAGTGATGACCCGGCCAAGATGTCAGCCGAGATGAACCGCTTGCAGGCGCTGCGGGCTGAACTGGGAGCCGAAGACCTGGTGACGTTCCTGGGTAAGCAGGACCAGGCCTCGCTGCCGCTGTACTACGCGGCGGCCGAGACGGTCGTTGTGCCGTCGCACTACGAGTCGTTTGGCATGGTCGCCGTCGAAGCCCTGGCGTGTGGGACGCCTGTCATCGCCTCGGATGTCGGTGGGCTGTCCTACATTGTCGAGGATGGCGTGACCGGCTTCCTGGTGCCCGACCAGCAGCCGGAGGTGCTCGCCGACCGCCTGGAATTCCTGCTCCAGGTCGAGCCGCTGCGCCGCGCCTTTGGCCGCCGCGCGGCGGAGGCGGCCAAACGCTACGCCTGGTCCAATGTCGCCGACGAGATTATCGACCTCTACGCCGGCCTCGGCGCGCTCCCCGCTACCTCCACCTGAGAACCTGACGCCCTTTCCCGGTATCACACGAGCAACCCGGCGCGATGTGAATCGTAGAGTCATTCAAGAGCGTCGTGCAATGGCCTCATGCCCTCGAGGGAGGTAACAGATGGACTTCGGCCGCATCATCAGTCGTAGTGTGGAGATCGCGTTTCGCCAGCGGGCGATGTGGCTCTTCGGCTTCTTGCTCGCCCTGACGACCGCCGGGGGCGGAGGCGGGGGCGGGGGACGAGGTGGCGGTACCCCAGCCACTCCGACCCCCGGTGGGCAAGGCATTCCCGCCATTCCCGGCCTGCCGCCGGGCTTCAACCCCGATCAAATCGGCCAGGCCTTCAGCCGTCTCTCGCCCCAGACGTTGGTGGCCCTCGGCCTCGGCCTGGTCGCCCTCATCCTGGTCCTCAGCATCGTCAGCATCATCATCCAGTACGTGTCGCGGGCGGCGCTGATTGGCATGATCAACCAGGTGGAGGAGGGGCAGCCGACGAGTGTCCGCCAGGGCTGGGGCTTCGGCTGGTCGCGCTTCGCCTGGCGCACCTTCGCCGCCACGTTCATTGTGAGCTTCCTGGGGGCGCTGCTCGTCATTGCCCTCGTTCTGGCAGGCGCGGGGATCATCGCCGGGACCGGTCTGGCATTCGGCGGTCAGGGCAACTCGGGTAATGCGGCCCTCGGCGGCGTGGCTATCGCCTTCGGCTGCCTGTTCTTGCTCTTGCTCATCCCGCTGCTCATCATCACTACCACGGTCAGCAATCTGGCGCAGCGGCACGTGGTGATTCGGGACGCCGGTGTGTTCGACAGCATTGCCGCGGGTTGGCATCTCTTCCGCGCCAATTGGGGCAACCTGGTGTTGCTCATCATCATTCTGCTGGGCGTGGGTATTCTGTGGGCAGTGTTCCTGGCGATTGTGGGCGGGGTGATTGGCTTTGGCCTGGCCGGTGGGCCGGGCTTGCTCACCTTCCTGCTGACCAACCTGACCTGGGCGGCTATCTTGGCCGCGCTGCCAGGCTTTATCATCCTGCTCGTGGTCTTTGCCCTGCTGGGCACGTGGTGGGCGATCTTCCAGGAAGCGGTGTGGACGCTAGCCTACCGCGCCCTGCCCAGCCCCTACGCGCCGCCGCTGACGCCCACGCTCCCCACCCCGGAGCCTGCCCAATAATACTTGGCATAACGAGGACGCCGGTGGGAGCAACCCTCACAACGGTCATGCCGAACGCAGTGAGGCATCTGCTCTGATGGCGTTGGCAGAGCAGCCCCCTCACTCCGTTCGGGGTGACAGTCGAAGGGGCTGAGCAGCGGAGTGAGGAGGCTCCCTGGAACATAGAATGGCAACGCTGAGGCGCAACGGCGCGATGACACCAAGAGGCATAGGCCTTCAGCCGATTGGCAGTGTTGCGCCTCAGCGCCCTGGCGTTCTCCTTCCCTCTGAAACCTGTGCGGGACGCAGCCTTGACTCCGCATGCCTATCCGGTACAATCAAGCCGCCAGGCGCATCGCTGCTTACCGGGCGTCCATGAAAGGAGGACGTATGGACTTTGGCCAACTCCTGGGCCGTGCTTTTCAGATTACCATCCGCCACCGCGCCCTGTGGTTGTATGGCTTTCTGCTGGCGCTGTTCGGCGGCGCTGGCGGCGGTGTCAACTTCCAATTGCCGAGTGGGAACGCGCCCACCGTCCCCACCACCCCCGGCGCGCCGGGCGGGACCCCCGCCGTCCCCGGCCTGCCGCCCGGCCTCGACCCCAGCTTCCTGTTTGCCCAGTTGGGCCGCGTCCCGACGGGCGTCTGGATTGCGCTGGCCGTCATCTTTGTCCTGGCGCTCCTCTTCTTTGGCGTCCTCGGCACCATCCTGCGCAACGTGTCCCGCGTCGCGCTTATCGGCATGGTGGACCAGGTTGAGACGGTTGGGCAGACGAGCGTGCGGTCCGGCTGGGGCGTGGGCTGGTCGCGTTTCGCCTGGCGCAACTTCCTCATGGAACTGCTGCTGGGGATTGTCGTCTTCGTGATTGCGCTTCTCATCGCAGCCCTGTTCGTCGGCCTGGGTCTGGCGACGGGCGTCGCCTCCCAGCAGAGTAGCGGCGCCGGTGGGGCCTTTGGCCTGCTCATCTGCCTGGGCGTGCTGTGCCTCTTGCCCCTGGCCCTCATCGGCTCGATTATCTTCACGGCGGTGCAGAGCTTCGCCTCCCGCTTCATCGTGCTACGTGAGGCGGGGGTGATCGAGAGCCTGGGCGAGGGCTGGCGATTGTTCCGCGCCAACTGGGGCAACGTCGTCATCCTGCTCATTATCCTGTTCATCATCGGCGCGGTGTGGGGAATCATCCTGTTCATCATCGCGCTGCTGACCGGCGGGCTGCTTGGCGCGGGCGTCGGCTTTCTCACCTATGCGCTCACCCAGTCGAGCGGGGCGGCCATCGCCGCCGCCATTCCGGGGGTTGTGCTGACCGTCCTGGTTATGGCGGTGCTGAACGCGCTGTTCGTCGTCTTCTACGAGACGCTGTGGACGCTGCTCTTCCGCCGCCTGCCCAACCAGGGCCTCGCGCCCGCGACGGCCATCGTCCCTACGCCGACGATGTGACACTCAGCCGGGTTAGAGAAGACACGCCGGACAGACGAGATTTGCATCAGCCTCGTATGCCCGGCGTGTCTTTTGGTAATAGGGATAAGTTGTCTTTCAACCTTCCTAGTTCAGCCTTCCTGCTTCCTCGTTTCTGGCTGGGTCGCCCGCTCGGCGCGGACCTGGCCCAGCGTCGAACTAAACTCGGCGCTGAGCAAGAAGACGAGCGCCGAGTAGTAGAACCACGACAGCAGGACGATGACGCCCGTCACCGGCCCGTAGACGGCGTTGTAGATGGGGCGGCCCAGGTACCACGTCAGAATCTGCTTGCCGAGTTCCCAGAGCAGCGCGCCCAGGACCGCGCCCGGCAGGACCTCCCGCCAGGGGGGCCGCTGCATGGGCAAGACCTTGAACAACAGGCCGAAGAGAAAGGCCGTGATGACGATGGAGAACACGGGCGTCGCCAGGGGCAGCGGCCCTTCGAGGTTGGCAAGCCAGACGACATTGTCGTTGACCATCTTGCCCAGCGTGTCCAGCAGGATGCCCGCCAGGAGGAGCAAGGCGACGCCCAGCACCAGCGCCGCGTAGAGCGCCCGCGCCAGCAGCGTTTGCAGGGGGTTGCGGATGCGCGGGGGGCAGTCGAAGATAAGGTCCAGGCTGTACTCCACCTGGCCGAAGATGTACGAGCCGGACACGACGAGCAGGAAGAGGCCCCAGGCCGTGACCGGTCCGCGCTGCGTCTCGACTTGGGCGAGGGTGTCGGCGACGAAGGTGAACGCGCCCGGCAGGAACTCGGCGACGCGCGCCAGGACGTAGGACTGGACATCGATGACCGTCGGCAACCCCTTCGCTAGCAGGAATCCCACCACCCCGATGACGGCCAGCAGGAGCGGGAACAGGGCGAACAGCGCGGTGTAGGCCAGCGCCGCGGCCAACAGCGTGCCGTGGTCGGCGCCAAACTCATCCCATACTCGCTTCAGAAACAGGATGACCCCCGCCCCGCGCGGGTGGTCTCGCTTGAACTGCCGCCAGATGTCGTAGAGGTGGTTGTAGGCGCGGTCCCAGGGCGTCATAGCAGGCTCACCGGGTCCATGTCGATGCGCCAGCCATAGGGCGGGCGGGCCGTCTGGAAGAAGGCGCGCAGCAGCGCGGCCGGGTCGGGGCTGCGCACCACGATATGCCAGCGGTACTCACCGCGCTCGCGGCTAAAGTAGGCCGGGGCCGGGCCAATGAGGCTGGTGTTGGTGAGACCCTGGCGGCGGATGTAGTCGGTCAGCCGCCGCGCGAGGGTCTCGCTCTCGGCGCGCGCCCGCTCCCACGTGGGGTCGAGATACAGCAGGCGCGCCAGCCGCGTGTAGGGCGGGTAGGCCGCCGCGCGGCGAAACTCCATCTCGGTCGCGTAGAATGACAGGTAGTCGTGACGGGCCGCTGCCTGAATGGCATAATGCTCGGGCGTGTAGGTCTGGAAGATGACGCGCCCGCCGAGGGGACCGCGCGCCGCCCGCCCCGCCACCTGGGTCAGCAGCTGGAAGGTGCGCTCGGCGGCCCGGAAGTCGGGCAGGTGCAGCCCGGTGTCAGCGCTGACCACGCCGACCAGCGTCACCAACGGCAAGTCCAGGCCCTTGGCGATCATCTGCGTCCCGACCAACACGTCGGCGTCGCCCTGCAGAAAGGCGTCCAGGAACTCGGCGTGGGCGGTGCGGCCGCCGGTGGTATCGCTATCCCAGCGCAGGACGCGCGCCTGGGGGAACAGGGCCAGCAGGGCCTCCTCGACGCGCTGCGTCCCCGCGCCAAAGTGCTTGACCCGCTCGCTCCCGCACTTTGGGCAGGCGCGCGGCTGAGTCTGGCGCTGGCCGCAGTGGTGGCAGACCAGCGCGCCCGTCGCCGTGTGGTAGGTCAGCGGCGTCGAGCAGCGGGGGCAGGCCAGGACGTGGCCGCAGTCGCGGCACATGACAAATGTCGCCGCCCCCCGCCGGTTGAGGAACAGGATGGCCTGCTCGCGCCGCGCCAGTGTCTCGGCCAGCGCCGCCTGCAGGGCGCGGCTGAAAACACTCGTGTTGCCCGCCCGCAGCTCGGCCCGCAAGTCGACCACCTGCACCGGCGGCAGGTCACCGTAGGTGGGGCCAGCATGCATGACGCCCGCCTTTTCCACGCCCTCCCCCACCGTCCATCGTCCGTGATCCATCGTCGCCTGGCGGTCAGCCATCGCCCGATGCCCGACCACGCGGCGCGGTAGGGTCAGCAGGGTCAACTCGCCCTGCTCGGCGCGGGCATAGGTCTCGACGTCGGGCGTGGCGCTACCCAGCAGGACAACCGCCCCTGTCTCGCGGCCCAGGCGCAGCGCGCCCTCGCGGGCGTGGTAGCGTGGCGTGGCATCCTGCTTGTACGACGGCTCATGCTCCTCGTCCACGACAATCAGCCCCAGGCGGGACAGGGGCGCGAAGAGGGCCGAGCGCGAGCCGATGACGACGTCAATCTCGCCGGCGCGGACGCGCTGCCAGGTGTCATAGCGCTGGCCGGGCGTCAGCTTCGAGTGCCAGACGGTGACGCGGCCGGGGAAGCGAGCGGCGAAGCGGCGGACGGTCTGTGGCGTCAGCGCGATCTCGGGCACGAGGATGAGCGCCTGCTGGCCGCGCGCCAGGGCCGCCGCGACGCCGCGCAGGTAGAGTTCGGTCTTGCCGGAGCCGGTGACGCCGTGGAGGAGGAACGCCCGCCTCTCCCCAGGAGTGTCAAAGGCCGCCTCGATGGCTGCCCAGGCGCGCGCCTGGTCGTCGGTCAGGTGGGGCGGGATGGCGAGGGCGAAGCTCTGGCCGGCCAGCGGGTCGCGCCAGGCCGGGCGCTCCTCGATACGGAGCAGCCCCCGCGCTTCGAGGGCGCGCAAGTCCTCCAGGCTGGCCTGGCTCGCCTGCGCCAGGGTCGCGGCATCCATCTCAGGTCCGTGGGCCAGCAGGTGGGCCAGGGCATGGGCCTGGCCGTCCGCCTTACGCAGCCGGACCAGGGCGTCGGGGATGTGGTCTAGCGGGATGGTCAGGTAGACGCTCGGCTCCTCCTCGATGCGCTGGACGAGGCCCGCCTCGACCAGGCGCTTGACATGCGGGGCCGTCACCCCCTGCGCCTTGAGGTCGGCCAGGTCGAGGGGGACGGGGCTGGCGAGGAGGAGGCCAAGGGCTGGCCCGACCTTCCCCTCCTTGTGGGGCGATGCCGCGGCCTCGACGCGGCTCACGCGCAGGGCCAGAAGCGTCCGCTTGCCCGTCACGCCGATGACACCCTCGGCGGCCAGCCGCTGGATCGCGCCCGCCGACGCGCCGCTGGCTTGTTGCAGGGCTGCGAGCGAGGGCAGGGGGTCGCCGCAGGCCGCGAGCCAGGCCAGGGCGCGCGCTTCAGGGGTATCGCGGCCCAGGGTTGGGCGCGCCGCCTCGACCTCGCTAGGCGTCGCCGTCAGGACCACGACGCGCACGGTGCGCGGCCGAACGGTCGGCGGGTCGAGCGCCCACGTCCGCCGCACTAGACCCCGCTCGACCAGGCTGTTCAGGGCGCTGGTCGGTTTGCCGCCCACCCGCGCGGTCAGGTCGTCCAGCCGCAGCGGCCCGCTCTCCGTCAGCGCGTTGACAATCGCCTGCTGCACCGGCCCCAGACGCAGTGGTCGGTCGTCGGTGGTCGGTCGTTGGTGGTCGGTGGTTGGTGTGTCGCCAGTGGTCGCTGGTTGGTGGTCAGTGGCAGGTAACTCGTCGTCGGTCGGCGGTCGTGGGTCGTGGGTCGTGGGTCGGCGCTCGCCTTCGGTCGCCTCTTCATCCACCTCCTGCGTGCTGCCTGCTGCGAGCGGCGCGCTGCCTTTCGCCTTTCGCCTTCCGCCTTCCGCCTTCTCCCCTGCCACCAACTCCACCACCACGTGCGCCTTCTCCTCTAGGCCGGAGGGGACCATGGCCCAGACGACGTCGGCCAGGGGACTGAGGGTCGTGTCAGCGATCCAGCGCGCCAGGGCGAGGTGGGCGGGCGCCAGGACGGGGCGAGGGTCGGCGATGGCGTCGAGGGGGCGAATCTTCGCGCCGTTGGGGAGGATGGGAGCAGTCTCGGTCAGGCTCAGGACGATGCCCTGGGCCGGGCGCGCGCCAAAGGGGACACGGACGAGCTGGCCGGGCGCGATGGCGGCCGCGAGCGCCGTCGGGACGCGGTAGTGGTAGGCCGGGGGCGGCGCGCCCTGGCCGCCGGTCCACGGACCTAGACTGACGTTGACGGCGATCTCGGCATACATAGCAGCGTCAAACGTGAGGCGTGAACCGTGAGGCGTGACACGTCTCGCGTGATGAGTGAAGCGTGAAACGTAATAGCGGTGGCTGGTCTTCGCGTTTTACGTTTCACGTCTCACGTCTCAGAGGCGGCATTCGCGGGGGTGGACGCGGGCGTGCTCGGCGTGGACGATGGCAATGATCTGGTCGACCGTCGCGTCTAGCTCTTCGTCGCGGTTGATGACGACATAATCGAACAGGTCGAGCTGGTCCATCTCGGCGCGGGCGGTCGCCATCCGTTTCGCCAGGTCGTCCACCGTCTCGGTCTTGCGGGCGATGAGGCGCTCCATGAGTTCGGCCAGGCTGCCGGCTGCCAGGAAGATGAGGACCGCCTCCGGCACCAGGCGGCGAATCGTCGCCGCGCCCTGAACGTCAATGCGCAGCATGACGTCCTTGCCGCTGGCGAAGGCGTCGCGAACCTGCTGTTTGGGAATGCCTTTGTAATGATTGTAGACCAGCGCGTGCTCCAACAACTCGCCGGCCTGGATCATCTGACGGAATTCGTCCTCGGAGACAAAGAAGTAGTCGCGGCCGTGGACCTCGCCGGGCCGCATAGGGCGGCTCGTCGCGGTGACGACGAAGTGGAACGGCACTTGGCGCTCCTGGAGCCGCTGGAGCACCGTATCCTTGCCGACTCCGGACGGACCGGATATGACGATGAGCAGGGGCGGCGGGTTCAAGACAGTCTCCGGGAGGCCGGTGATACCTTCGACCTCGTCGAGGAGGGGATGCAGTTGGGCCGGCAGAGTGCCGACGACGGTCGGAGCCGGATTGAGGGTCATGCCAGGTACTCCATACGTGGAACGTGATACGCGGGACGGGAAAACGCCTATGGCGGAAGGACGCGCCTGCGCGTCAGGTTCAATGGACAGCAACGGCCAGTTGGGGCTATAATATTGCTCGTTGGACGCTGCCAACCCGCCCAATGTTACCCATTCCCGACCACGCCTCACGTATCAACAACTATGCCACTCTACGAGTACCGTTGTCAAGCCTGCCGCAAGCGCTTTACCGTCCTCGTTCGCTCGTTCAATGCCCCTGAGTCGCCCGCCTGCGAGCACTGCCAGAGTACCCAGACGCACCGCCTCGTCTCGCGTGTCGCCCTGCTGCGTTCGGAAGAGTCGCGCCTGGAGAACCTGGCCGACCCGTCGAACCTGTCCGGTGTCGACGAGAACGACCCGGCGAGCCTGGGCCGCTGGATGCGCAAGATGGGGGGTGAGATGGGGGAGGAGATGGGGCCGGAGTTCAACGAGATGGTCGACCGGCTGGAAGCCGGCGAAAGCCCCGAGTCCATCGAGGCGTCGATGCCCGACCTGGGCGGCGGCGACGACCAGGGTGGGCTGGGGGATTTCGAGTAAGCGCCGGGGCTTGCGGTCAGGGAAGGTCTGGACCACGGGGGTCACAGAATAGCGCGGAAAACGCGGCAGACCCTCGTCCCGCCGGTTCTCCTCCGTGATGTCCGCGTCCTGCCGCGTCTTCCGTGCGCCACAGCCCTCGCTATCGTATCGTCCTGGCCCATCCAGGTCTAGTACCGCTCGAAGCGCTCGACGTTGAGGACGAAGCACACCGCGCCGCCCACCTCGATCTCGACGGGCTGGGGCATGTACAGCTCGCCCGGCTCGACGACGGGGGGCAACGGGTTGACGTACTGGGTACGGGCGTGGGCGTTGGTCTTGATGATGCGCAGCACCTCGGCCAGGCTGGTCTCGCTGGTGCCAATCAGGACCGTAGAGTTCCCTTCGCGGAGAAAGCCACCTGTGGTGGAGATGACGGTCGCGGAGTAGCCGCGCCGGTTGAGGGCCTCGACCAGGCCCGGCGCGTCGTCGCTATGGATAATGGCGACGACTAGTTTTTTGATGAGCAGTGCGGGGTCCATACACCCTCCAGGTGGGCAGCCACCTGTTCGCGGATAGACTGTTCGACCAGGGACGGCGCGGGGCGGGCATCGATCACGAGCCAGCGACTCGGCTCGGCGCGCGCCAGTTCGTGGTAGCCCTGGTAGACACGTTCGTGGTAGTCAACGAGTTTCTGGTCTAGACGGTTCCACTCCCCGCCTCCGCTCGCCGCCCGCTGCTTGCGCCCCAGCCCCAGGGTGACATCACAGTCGAGATACACCGTCAGGTCGGGCGTCAGCCCGCCTGTGGCGAAGCGCGTCAGGCGGCGCAGTTCGTCCAGGTCCAGCCCCAACCCATAGCCTTGATAGGCCAGAGTCGAGTCGGCGAAGCGGTCGCAGATGACGAGATAGCCCTCGGCCAGCGCCGGCCGGATCTTCTCGTAGACATGCTGGGCGCGGGCGGCCGAGAACAGCAACACCTCAGCCTGGGGAACCATTGCCTGGTTGCTCGGCGTCAGGATGACCTGGCGGATCTGGTCGGCGATTGGCGTGCCGCCCGGCTCGCGGGTCAGAAGAACCGGCCAGCCCCGCGCCTGGAGCGTGTGCGCCAGGGCGCGGGCCTGGGTACTCTTGCCGCTGCCCTCTGTTCCTTCGAAAGTGATGAACAGGCCGGGTAGGTTAGCGGCCATTGCTGCGATAGATACGCACGCGACGCTGCGGCTCCTGGCCGCTGCTCTGCGAGAACAACTTGGCCGAGCGGGCCAGGTCGTGCTGCTGGCGGCGGACGTACGAGTTTTGCGGGCTGAGTTCTACCATGCTACGAGAGCCGCGCAGAATCTGCTCAATCGCGGTCTGAGCCTCGCGCATGGCTAAGTCGAAAGGGTCAGGTCGGACCTCCAGGCCGAACACATCCGCGAGCGCGCTCTCAATCTGGGCGACGGTGTTGCTGCGCAGGACGTAGACTGGAATGCCGCTCGTCTCGGCGTCGTGGATAGGCTGCTGGCGCTTGCGGTAGTAGCTCTTGAGCGTCAGCAAGACGTCGGCGTCGCGCAGGCTGTCTACCAGCAGGATCGGCAACTGGAGCGACTTGGCGGCCTGGCGCAGGCGGTTCTGGCTGATGCCATAGGGGAAGACGCGGATGCTCCGCGTCGGGGCCTCCGCTCCCCGCGCCGTGCCACGCGGCGCTGCCATCGCCACCTCGAAGTCCTCGACCTCGTCCTCGGCCAGATGAGGCGCGGTGCTGCGGCCCCGCTGCTGGCGCGTCGGCGGGGCCAGCGTCGTCTGTTGGCTCTTGACCTGACCGTCCTCGTCGCGGTAGCGCAACTCGGCGGGCGCGGGCCGTCCACGCAGGATGCCGTCCACGGCTTCCGAGACGTTGGGATGGACCGTCAGGTGCTCCCAGTCCTGAATCTCGACCACGACATCGAACGTCGGCGGGGCCATGCGCTCCAGCACCGACTTCTGCGTCCCGCGCCGCCGCGCCTCCTCGTCGGAGAGGGTCACGGTCTGGATGCCGCCGACCAGGTCGGCCAGGGTCGGGTTGTTCATCAGGTTGGCGAGGTTCTGGCCGTGGGCGGTGCCGATGAGCTGGACGCCGCGCTCGGCGATGGTGCGCGCCGCCTCAGCCTCCTGCTCGCGGCCAATCTCGTCGATGACGATGACCTGGGGCATGTGGTTCTCCACTGCCTCGATCATCACCTCGTGCTGGAGCATGGGCGTCGGGACCTGCATGCGCCGCGAGCGCCCGACGGCCGGGTGCGGAATGTCGCCGTCGCCGCCAATCTCGTTGGATGTGTCCACAATGACAACGCGGCGGTCCTCGCTCAGCACGCGCGCCACCTCGCGCAGCATTGTGGTTTTTCCTACGCCGGGCCGACCGAGGAGGAGGACGCTCTGCCCGCCCGCGACAATGTCCTTGATGATGTCGATGGTGCCGGAGATGGCGCGGCCGACGCGCATGGTCAGGCCGACGATGCGTCCCTTGCGGTTGCGGATGGCCGAAATACGGTGTAAGGTGCGCTCGATGCCAGCGCGGTTGTCTTCGCCGAAGTCGCCGATGCGCGCCACCACGTAGTCAATGTCCTCTTGCGTCACCTCGTCGTCGCCCAGGGTAATCTCGCGGTCGGCGTAGCGCGCCTCGGCCGGGCGGCCCAGGTCGAGCACAATCTCCAGCAAGTCCTCCTGGTCGTCGGCCGCAGTCAGGGCGGCGCGGACGCGGGGCGGTAAGACGGCTAATAACGCGTCAAGATCGTCAGTTATCTCGTATTGCATCCTGGATACCTGTTAGCGTGTGAATGCGGGAGGTCGTGGGCGCAGCCTCGACCCCGCGCTCTGGGACGATGGCCCAGTTGAGAACCGTTTCCTTGATGGGGGCGACCGTGTGCTTGACGAGCAGCAAGGACGACGCCTGGACCCGGAAGCCAAGCTGTTGGAGGGCGTGCTGGAGGCCCGGTTCGTAGCTCCGCACGCAGCAGTAGACGGGGCGCAGGCTGGGGCCAATCTGCGCCAGCCCCCACGTCACCAGCTCGTCGGCGTGTTGAATATCGTCGTGGTCCAGAAGGACGCGCAGCCAGGAGCCGTGGACACCGCGGCGCAGGCTAACGTAGCCGCGCACTTCGTTCGCCACCTCCCAGGTGAAGCGCTGGGCGCGGCGCTGGATCATCGCCCCCGGAATGTCCCAGCCGTTCCCAGGCTGGCATTCGACTTGCTGGACCTGGCGTGGCGCGGCGTGGCAGAAGAGGCGCTGGACGCCCCAGTCGTCCTTGGTACGGTACGGGCGCAGAGCCAGAGGGGGCGGCGCGACGGCGGAGGCGAGGCGGTCCAGGCGATAGACGTGCTCCTGGGCGTAGACGGCGAACCCGACGTGGCGGAACACTTCGATGGCGTCGCTGTCGCCGGCGGGCAGCTTGGCGAAGATGCGCTGGCGCTGGTAGACAGCCGCTTGCTGGCAGGTGTAGTGGAGCAGGCGCTCCCACACCTCGCCCGCCGCGACGCCGACGCGGCTGCCCAGGGAGGGCGCGAGGAACACGACGTCGGCTTCGGGCCGCGTGCGGCGCGCCGTCACCTGGATAAAACCACGTAGCCGTTGACCACCCTCACGGCCATCGATGACATGCGTCATCCGCGTGGGGCGGCCAACGGCTCGGCTCCAGTAGTAGCGTAGGGCAGCCGTCAACGGCTGTGTCGGCTCGACGATGGCGCTTTCGAGGTCGAGCGGAGCGCCCGAGCGTTGTAAGCTATGGACGAGTGGTACATCCCGGAGTCCAAACGCGCGCGCAGCGGCTGCCACGAGGCCTCCAGCGCGTTCCGCGTCTGTGTCGCGGCTGACCTGCGAGAGCAGGCGGGAACCGGTTTCACACGCGACACGGGACACGCAACACGCAAATTCTCAACTACCTATATTCTACACGAACGGTGTCTGTTGCGCAACGGTGGCCTAACTCTTGTAGCGGCCGTCGATGGTGCGGTCCGTCTCCGGCGGCGTCCGGCCTTCCAGCATGGCGCGGTGGTAGGCCACGCGGTCCTGGGGAGCCAGGTCGACAAACGTCTTGATGGTGAATGCCACGACGGCGATGTCGTCCATCTGACCCAGGACCGGGATGACGTCCATAATCAGGTCCACGGGGGAAACGACATACAGCAGGCCGGCGACGGGGATCGCCTTCAGGTACAGGGGAACCTGGTCGTCCCGGATGAGCCGCCAGGCGAGTTGGATCTCTTCCCACATCTCGGCGATGATGCCGATGCCGCTACGCCCGGACTTGCCGCCGGTAGGGTCTTGCCGTGCCATAGTGATCTCCTTACTTGCTTCAGGTGCAAACCGTGTCAATTATAAAGCCCCTGGGGACTTTAGGCAACCCGTTTCTTGCCGTCTATGCCGCCTTGACTATACTACGTAGTCAAGTCCAATCCGTTGCAGGAGGACGTATCCATGTCAGGCTCGCTGCTGCGTACCCAGCCCCATCGCCGCTTCAATCCGCTCCTGGGCGAGTGGGTGCTCGTCTCCCCGCACCGCACGCACCGCCCGTGGCAGGGGCAGGTCGAGACGCCGCCGCCTGACGCGCGTCCGGCGTATGACCCGACGTGTTACCTGTGTCCTGGCAACTCGCGTGCCAATGGTCAGCGGAACCCTGATTACAGCGGGACGTATGTCTTTACGAATGACTTCCCCGCCCTGCTGCTCGACACGCCCACCGACGCGTGGTCCGAGGGGGAGTTGCTCCAGGCCCAGGGCGAGGCGGGGACGAGCCGCGTGGTGTGCTTCTCGCCGCGCCACGACCTGACGCTGGCCCACATGGAGCCGTCGGCCATCCGCGCCGTGGTCGATACGTGGGCCGAGCAGTACGACGACCTGGCGAGCCAGCCGAACATCGCCCATATCGAAGTGTTCGAGAACCGGGGGGCGATGATGGGGGCGAGTAATCCGCACCCCCACGGCCAGATCTGGGCCTCGTCCAGCGTGCCGACGCTGCCGGAGCGTGAGCTGCGGCGGCTGGCGGCCTACCAGGAGCGCCACGGGCGGGGGATGCTGGCCGACTACCTGGCGCTGGAAGAGAAGGCCGGGGAGCGGCTGGTGTGCGCGAACGACCACTTCGTGGTGGTCGTGCCGTTCTGGGCGGTGTGGCCGTTTGAGACGCTGGTCATCTCCCGCGCGCCTGTCGGGACCATCGGCGAGTTGGACGACGCGGGGCGCGACGGCCTGGCGGACATTATCCGCCGCCTGACGCGGCGCTACGACAACGTCTTCTCGGTCTCGTTTCCGTACTCGATGGGCTTTCACCAGCGCCCGGCGCGGGGGCCGCTAACCGACGCGGCCCACCTCCACGCCCACTACTACCCGCCGCTGCTGCGCTCGGCGACGGTGCGCAAGTTCATGGTGGGCTACGAGATGCTGGGCGAGCCGCAGCGCGACATTACGGCCGAGACGGCGGCGGAACGCCTGCGCGAGGTGGGGGAGGGGTAGGGAACAGGGGCCAGGGGCCAGGGGGCAGAAGGCCAGAAGGCGTGAGGCATGTAGCGCTGACTTCAGTCAGCAAGCGGCCGACTAGAGGCGGCGCTACAGGTGGGAACGTGGAAGGGGGTTCGTGTGGCGGGAACGAGTACAGTGGAGCAACTGAGGGCGCAGGTGGCCGAGGCGTTTGGGGCGCGGTTTGGCGGCGCGCCGACGCTGTGGGTGCGCTCGCCAGGGCGCGTCAACCTCATCGGCGAGCATACCGACTACAACGATGGCTTCGTCATGCCCATCGCCATCGAGCGGCAGGTGGTCCTGGCGGCCCGGCCGGCGCGCGACGGCCAGGATGTGCGCGTCTACTCGGCCAATCTCCAGGCCGAGGACGCCTTCGACCCGCGCGCCCCGGTCCACGGCGAGGGCTGGGGCGAGTACGCGCGCGGCGTGGCCTGGGCGCTGGGCGACGCGGGCGTTCCCCTCGTCGCCGGTGAGGTGGTCCTGGCGAGCGACGTGCCGCTGGCGGCGGGGCTGAGTTCGTCGGCGGCGCTGGAGGTCGGGCTGGGCTGGACGTTCAGCCAATTGGCCGGGCAGACCGTCGAGCGGGCGCGGCTGGCGCAACTGATGCAGAAGGCCGAGAACCAGTGGGTTGGGGTTGCGTCGGGCATCATGGACCAGTTCATCGCCGCGTTGGGGAAGGCCGACCACGCCCTGCTCATCGATACGCGTGACCTGAGCTACCGCGCCGTCCCGCTGCCCCAGGGCGTCAGCGTCGTCATCGCCGATACCAACGTCAAGCGCGGCCTGGTCGACTCCGAGTACAACGCGCGCCGCCGCGAGACGCAGGCCGCCGCTGAGCAGTTGGGCGTCAAGAGCCTGCGCGACGTGCCCTGGCAAGGGTTCGCGGCGCGGGCCACGGCCCTGCCCGACCTGCTCATGCGGCGCGCCCGCCACGTCGTGAGCGAGAACGACCGCGTCCTCCAGGCGGCGGCAGCGCTGGAAGCGGGGGACGTCGAGACGTTCGGCCAGTTGATGAACGAGTCACACCGCAGCCTGCGCGACGACTACGCCGTCAGCCACCCCAACCTGGATATGCTGGTCGAGATGGCGCGGCGCGTGCCGGGTGTCTACGGGGCGCGTATGACGGGCGCGGGCTTTGGCGGGGCGACGGTGAGCCTGGTGGCGGACGCGGCCGTGCCCGACTTCGAGCGCGAGGTGGCGCAGGCCTACGCGGCGGCGACGGGCGCGCCGCCACCCATCTACGTCACGCGGGCGACGGATGGCGTCGGCCCGCTGATCGCCCAATAATCCATTTTGACAACGTAACTTGGGATAGCTATGGGTGTTCTAATCATCGAAACCCCACAGGGGGGCCGCGTGGTGGAGAGCGAAGAGGAGTTGGTGCAGCAGGCGAAGACGGACGCGCGGGCGTTCGGCCAGCTCTACGACCTGTACGTGGACAAGGTGTACAACTACATCTTCCACCGCGTCGGCAACCACCACGACGCTGAAGACCTGACGGCGCGCGCCTTTCACCGCGCGCTGGTCAACATTGGGGCGTATGTCGATCGCGGCGTGCCGTTCTCGGCCTGGCTGTTCCGCATCGCCCACAACCTCGTCGCCAACTGGCACCGCGACCAGGGGCGGCGGCCGGTGGTCCCGTTGGAGGAGACGCTGCCCAGCCAGCGCCACCAGCCCGAAGCGCAGGCCGAGGTGGCCGACGAAGAGGGGATGCTGATGGAGGCCATCCGCACGCTACCGGATGACCGCCAGCGCCTGCTTATCTTCAAGTTCACCGAGGGCCTGTCCAACGCCGAGATTGCCGGGCGGCTGGGCCGCACCGAGGGCGCGGTGAAGGCCCTCTACCATCGTACCCTTTTGTCGCTACGGGAAGAGTTGGAGAGACGTGGTTGGGGGAAGTAGGAGGCAGTAGGAGACCCTATGCAGGAATCGGTCATCAGCGAGATTCTGGCCGCCCACGCCGACCGGCTGGTCGAGGGTGAGGACGACGCCGAGGTGTACGTGCGGCTGTTCCCCGACGCCGACGAGGAGTTGATGGGCCTGATGGCGTTGGCGGCGCGGGTCCGAGTGGCGCTGCGCCCGGTCCGCCCGGCGCCCGCCTTCCGCGCTGAGTTGCGCCGCGACCTGCTGGCCGCCGCTCGTCAGCGCCAGGTCGGCGCGCCGCTGCCCGCGCTCGATGCCTGGCGCGAGGACGCCGAGCAGTGGGTGGAATACGCCCGCCGCCACCTGCCCGACTGGACGCCGCCGCTGTGGGCCGAGCACGCCCCGCCGCCCCGCACCTGGGTCCTGGCCGCCGTCCTGACGGGGGCCGGCGTGTGGGCCTACCTCCGCCGCCGCGCCCACGCCCAGTAGCGATAGCGTAATTCATCCCTCTCCCTTAGAGAGGGGGTCGTGGACGGATGAATTAACCTAGTAATATAGATTACATATCTCTATATATAGAAGGTTGGCTCACCGCCTTACGCTAGACCTGGCAGGGTTCCGAAACCCTGCCAGGTCTGTTGCTGACTCCCTATACAGGGTGGCGCGAGTCAAGTGACGCGCCCTCTTTATTCGTCCATCCACAGCCTCTTATATAGGGGGGACAGACGAATTCTCTTGCCTTCAAATTGTCAATTTCGCGGACGACTGTCAAGTCGGGGCTACGCCTCGGCTGGCTCGGCGGGCTGGGCGAAGTGGACGACCAGCGTGTCGTCGTCGAAGCCGGCCCGCGCCACGTCCAGCCCGGCCAGCGAGCGCGGCAGGATGAGGTTGCGGCGGAAGTTGCCCACGTCGATGACCAGTTCATCGCCAAAGCGGCCCAGGTCCACCTGGGAGCGGTCCACCAGCGGCAGGCGCAGCCGCAGGTCGTAGCCGCCGTTGACCGGCGCAATCGTCTGCGTCTGCCCCTGGTACAGCACCCGTGTCGGGTCGCTCTCGCCGTAGATGGCGCCGGCCATCTGGCGCAGCATGTCCAAGCCCACCATCTCCTGTTGGAACAACGGCGCCTTGAAGATGGGCAGCGGGCTAAACGCCTGGTCCACCAGCTTGCCGTAGCGCTCCTGCATGTCCTTCCAGCCCTCCAGGTAGGCGTCGTTGATGATGTCGGGCAGGATGCGGTTGGAGATAATGGCGTCGGTGGGGAAGCCGTAGAGGCTGAGGTAGGTGAAGGTGCGCTGCGCCTCCTTGACCACCATCTTTTCCGGGTTGAGGACGATGCGCACCGACGACCGCGCCGGGTCGCTTAGCAGCTCGTTCATGCGGTCCAGTTGCAACAGCAGTTGCTTAATCGACTCGAATACGTTATCATCGGGCGTGGGCATGTCGGTCATGGCGCGGATGATCGGCCCGGCGATCTGGGCCATCTTGCGCTGGAAGGGGAAAATCTGCGCCAGGTACCAGCGCGCCGCCTCCGGGAACGACAGGAACTTGAGCGTCTCGCCCGTCGGCGCGCAGTCCACGATGATGACGTCGTACTGGCCGCCCTCGTGGAGGTGGGTGATCTGGAGCAGGCTCGCCAGTTCCTCCATGCCCGGTAGGACGCTAGCCTCCTGGGCGACGAGGCTGTCGGCCCCGCGCCACACCAGCAGGCCCGACAGGTAATTCTGCACCGTGCCCCAGTACTCGTCCATCTGGTGCAGGACGTCAATCTCCTGGCCCCACAGGTTGGCTGCGATGGGCGTCGGCTCTGGGCCGAGGGGCAGGTCGAAGGAGTCGCCCAGCGAGTGGGCGGCGTCGGTGCTGAGGACGATGGTGCGGTAGCCGAGGTCGGCGCAGCGGACGGCGGTCGCTGCCGAGACGCTGGTCTTGCCGACCCCGCCCTTGCCGGTGTACAGAATAATGCGTGCCATAGTGTTGGCTGGCGTTTCCTTTGTCGTTGGAATGGCGTACCCTGCAAGTATAAGCCACGCTGCGACGCCGGGCAAGCGTGTGTAGCCCAGGAGGTTTCATGGCCTGTATCTTCTGCCAGATTGTGGCGGGGGAACTGCCCGCCCGCGTCGTCTTCCAGGACGACCACGTCACCGCCTTCCACGACATCCACCCCGTCGCGCCGACGCACATCCTCGTCATCCCCAACCGCCACGTCGAGAACCTGGACGCCCTGGCCGAGGCGGACGCCGACCTGGCGGCACGGCTTGTGCTGGCGTGTCGGCGGGTGGCCGAGATCGCCGGCGTCCAGGGCGGCTACCGCGTCGTGACCAACATCGGGCGGCAAGGCGGCCAGCACGTCTTCCACCTCCACCTCCACGTCCTGGGCGGCCGGCAAATGGGCTGGCCCCCAATTTGACGGGCGGGGGCGGCGGGCTATAATTCCTGCGACAAGTGTCAAGTGACAAGGATCAAGTTTCAAGTAAGAACTTGGTGTCGTTGGCTTGAAACTTGTCATCGGCCACTTGTGACTTGCCACTTACGACTTGAAACTTGTCACTTGTTACTTGGTACCTGAGCCATGCCTGAGTCACTCAACGAACGCGTAGCGGTGGACGTGAAGGCCGCGCTGCGCGAGGGCGACGAGATACGCAAGACGACGCTGCGCGGGCTGCGGGCGGCGCTCCAGAAGGCCGCCGACGCCAAGCGCAAGGCCGCCATCGACGCCGAGGCCAAGCGACGCGGTGGGCAACTCGGCGAGGCTGAGGTCAAGCTGGACGAGGCCGCGCTGGCCCTGACCGACGACGAGAGCATTGCCGTGGTCCAGCGCGAGGTCAAGCAGCGCCGCGAGTCCATCGCCGACTTTACCAAGGCTGGCCGCGCCGACCTGGTCCAGCGCGAGGAAGCGGAACTCGCCATCCTCGAAGCCTACCTGCCCCAGCAGATGAGCCGCGAGCAGGTGGAGGCGCTGGCGCGCCAGGCCATCCAGGAAACCGGCGCGACGGCCCCGTCGCAGGCAGGCCAGGTCATGCGCGTGCTCATGCCGCGCGTCAAGGGCCAGGCCGACGGCAAGCTCGTCAGCGACGTCGTCCGCGCATTACTACAAGTGTCAAGTCTCAAGTGAGAAGTCTCAAGTTTCAAGTCCAGAGGCTGGAACTGCTTCCTTCATACTTGAAACTTGTTACTTGACACTTGATACTTGTCGATGGAGTACTCATGTCCATCCGCGAAGGGGCAGGCGCCATCGTGAGAGGCCTGCCCTTTGCTATCCCTACCAACCCGCGTTGGCGCGCCGCGAGCGCCATCCTGCTCGCCCTGGCGCTGTCCGTCGCGCTGACCGCCATTCTCGTCTTCCCGACCGCCCGCACCGTCCAGCTCAAGGAAGGCGACGTCAGCCCGACCGACATCCGCGCTCCGCGCAAGATTCAGTACGAGAGCGCCGTCCTCACCGCCCAGGAGCGGGCCGAGGCGATTCGGCGCGTCCAGTCCATCTACCTGCCGCCCGACCTGCGCATCACGCGCCAGGCCGTCAAGCGCGCGTCCGAGGTCTTTGAGACCGCCGAGTGGGTGCGCGGCAACCCGGGCGCGACCCTCGACGAGAAGCGCGCCATGCTGCGCGGCGTGCCCGAATTGCGTGACCTGCCCACGGAGACGCTCGACCTGACGCTGCGCGCGTCGGAAGAGGGCTGGCAGCGCATCAAGGGCGAGACGCTGCGCGTCGTCGAACAGGCCATGCGCCAGCCCATCCGCGAGGACAACCTGGACGAGGCGCGGCGCTCGCTGTCCAACTACATCAGCCTCAACCTGTCCGACGCCGAGGCCGCCGCCGTCGCCGAGTACGCCCGCCGCTTCATCCAGCCCAACAGCTTGCTCGACGAGGCGGCCACCCAACTGGCGCGCCGCCAGGCCGCCGCTAACGTCCCCACCACGACGCGCACTATCGAGCGCGGCGAAACCATCCTGCGGGCGGGCGACATCGTCCAGCCGCGTCACCTGGAAGCCCTGGAGAAACTCGAACTGCTCCAGGACAGCCTCGACTGGCGCAGCGTCGTCGGCACGCTCTTGCTCGTCGGCCTGACGGTCTTCACCCTGGGCCTGTACGTCGTCTACCGCAACCCCGACTTCTGGGTCGACGGGCGGCGCGCCTTGCTGCTGGTCCTGGTGGTCCTCAGCTTCGTCCTCCTGGCCAAGCTCATGGTGCCGGGCCGCACCGTTCTGCCCTACCTCTTCCCCGGCGCGGCGGCAGCCATGCTGCTGACCGTCCTGCTGGAACCGCGCTTCGCCCTGTCCACCACGCTCCTGCTGGCGCTCATGGTCAGCTTCCTGGCCGGGCGATCCCTCGACCTGCTGGTCTACATCCTGCTCGGCGGCATCGTCGCCTCGCTGACCTTGTGGCGCACCGAGCGCCTGATGTCCTTTGCCTGGGCGGGTGTGTATGCCATCCTGGCTCAACTCATCTGCATCGCCTCGTTCCGCCTGATACGAGCCGAGTACGACGTCCAGGGCTTGATCGAGTTGGGGCTGGCCGCCATCGGCAGCGGCATCCTGGCCGTCTCGCTGACGACGCTAGGCTACTACCTGCTGGGCAACCTCTTCGACCTGACGACCACGCTGCGCCTGATGGAACTGGCCCGTCCCAACCAGCCCCTGCTGCGTGACCTGCAACTGCGCGCCCCGGGTACCTATCACCACAGTCTCATCGTCAGCAACATGGCTGAGGAGGCCGCGCACCGCATCGGCGCCGACGCCCTGCTGTGCCGCGTCGGGGCCTACTACCACGACATCGGCAAGCTCAACAACCCGCACATGTTCATCGAGAACCAGTTGGCGGGCGCCAACCCCCACGACAGCCTGCCGCCGGAGACGAGCGCCCAGCTCATCATCGGCCATGTGAGCGAGGGTCTCGCTATGGGCCGCGAGGCTCGCCTGCCGCGCGCCCTGCTCGAGCACATTGCCCAGCACCACGGCACAACCCTGGTCCGCTTCTTCTATGCCCGAGCGCAGGAACTCGCGGGCGGCGCGGTGGACGAGAGCCAATTCCGCTATCCCGGCCCGCGCCCGCATACCCGCGAGGCCGGCATTCTCATGCTGGCCGACTGTTGCGAGGCAGCGGTCCGCGCCAAGCGGCCCGCGACAACCCAGGACGTGAGCGCCATCATCGGGCGGGTCATTGACGAGCGGCTCAACGAGGGACAACTCGACGACAGCCCCCTGACACGGCGCGAGATTGTCCGGGTGCGCGACGCGTTCGAGAACGTCCTGCAGGGCGTCTACCACCCGCGTGTCGAGTACCCGACGGTCCAGCCCGCGCCGCCGGTAGAGAACGACGTGCCGCTGACCATGCCGGCTGCCGTCCCCGACACTCGTCCCGCCCGGCGCGCCCGCGTCATCCGCTTTACGGAGCGCAATCGATAGCCTATGCCCCACGTGATTGACGTGAGCGTCGACGACGCGTACGCTGAGGCCGTGGACGTCGCAGCGGTCGAGGCGGCCGCGCAGCGGACGCTGGCCGTCGTCGGCGCGGTCGACCCCGTCGAGGTGTCCATCCTCATCACCGGCGACGAGACGCTCCAGGAGTTGAACCGCACGTATCGCGGCCAGGACAAGCCGACGGATGTCCTCTCCTTCGGCCAGGGCGACGACGACACGCCGCCCCTGCCGGACATACCGCGCCTCCTGGGCGACGTCGTGGTCTCCTACCCGCGCGCTGTGGCGCAGGCCGCGCAGGCCGGCTGGGCTACCGACGACGAACTGGCCTGGCTTGTCATTCACGGCGTCCTCCACCTGTCGGGCTACGACGACGAGAGTGAAGACGGCTGGGCGGAGATGGTGGCGCTGGGCGAGCAGGCGCTGGGCAAGGCCGCCCTTCATCTCAAGGATGAAGGATGAAGGCGCCCGGTAGCGCCAACTCCAGTCGGCCTGCGCCCCGTAGCGCCGACTTCAGTCGGCATCCGGCGCCTGGCTTGCTCAAGTCGTTTGATTGGGCGTGGCAGGGCATCGTCCACGCGGCGCGCACCCAGCGCAACTTCAAGATTCACCTGGGCATCTCAGCGGCGGTCATCGTCGTCGGCCTGTGGGTTGGCGTGCCCGCCCGCGACTGGGCCATCCTGGCGCTAACGATGGGCGTCGTCCTGGCTGCCGAGGTCATGAACACCGCCGTTGAGGCGCTGGTTGATCTGGCCTCACCGAGCTACCACCCGCTGGCGAAGGTCGCTAAGGACGCGGCGGCGGGCGCGGTCTTCCTGCTGGCGATGGCAGCCGTCGCCGTCGGCCTGCTCATCCTCGGCCCGCCGCTGCTGACGCGGCTGCTGCCGCCACGGCTTCCCTAACGACACCTATCACACGTAACACGCGACGACCACATTCCTCTCTCAGCCAATAGGAGAACCCCAATGACAACCCCCGCGATCATCAAAGTCGCTGATCCCGAAGGGATGCGCTTTGACCTCTCCCCCGAACAGCGCCTGATCCAGCAGACGGCGCGCGACTTCGCCGAGCGCGAGATTATGCCCGGCGCGCGCGACCGCGACCGCGCAGAACGCTTCCCCCACGACATCATCGCCAAGCTCGGCGCGCTGGGCTTCATGGGGCCGACCGTCCCCGAAGAGTACGGCGGCATGGGCCTCGACTTCATCTCCGAGTCGATCATCTTCGAGGAGATTGGCCGCGCCGACTCGTCTATCCGCACCACCCTCTCCGTCCAGATCTCCCTCACCGAGCTGCCCATCCTGCGCTGGGGAACGGAAGACCAGAAGCGCCGCTACCTGCCGAAGTTGGCGAAGGGCGAGTGGATTGGCTGCTTCGGCCTGACGGAGCCGGGCGCCGGCTCGGACGCCTCGAACCTCTCGACGCGCGCGGTGCGCGACGGCAATGACTGGCGGCTCAGCGGCCAGAAGATGTGGATCAGCAACGGCGGCATCGCCCAGCTCGCCATCATCTTCGCCCAGACCGACCCCGCGCTGGGCCACAAGGGCCTGGCCGCCTTCCTGGTCGAGACGGACTCGCCGGGCTTCCGCGCCCAGGCCATCCACGGCAAGCTCGGCCTGCGCTCGTCCAACACGGCGGAACTGAGCCTGGAGGACGTGCGGGTGCCGGGCGAGAACATGCTGGGCAGCATCGGCCAGGGCTTCCGCATCGCCATGTCGGCGCTGGACGACGGCCGCTTCGGCGTCGCGTCGGGCTGCGTCGGCATCATCCAGGGCTGCGTGGATGCCTCGGTCAAGTACGCGACGGAGCGCATGGCGTTCGACAAGCCCATCGCCAGCTTCCAACTGGTCCAGGAACTTATCGCCGACATGGTCCTCGACCTGGAGGCGGCGCGCCTCCTCGTCTACCGCGCGGGCTACCTCAAGAACAAGGGCGTGCCCAACACGCGCGAGACGTCCCTCGCCAAGTGGTACGCCTCGGAAGCGGCGGTGCGGGCGGCGCTCAACGCCATCCAGGTTCACGGCGGCTATGGCTACTCGGATGAGTACCCCGTCGAGCGCTACCTCCGCGACGCGAAGGTGGCGACGCTCTACGAGGGCACGACGCAGATCCAGAAGCTCATTGTCGGGCGCTTCACGACGGGGATCGACGCCATCGCGCGCTAGGCGGAGGAGGGCCGATGACGACGCACATGCCACGGGTGAAGTTTACGGTCGAGCAGTACGAGCGCATGGGCGAGGCGGGGATTCTGCGCGAGGACGACCGTGTCGAACTCATCGAGGGGGAGATTGTTCGCATGAGTCCAGTGGGACATCGACACATGGCGTGTGTCAAACGGCTGAACGCGCTGCTCCATAGCACGGTGGAGCGTCTGGCGATTGTCAGCGTGCAGGACCCGGTCCAGTTGTCCGACCTGTCGGAACCGCAGCCCGATGTTGCCCTGTTGCGCTGGCGCGATGACTTCTACGCGCTGGCGAAGCCCCAGGCCAAAGACGTCCTCCTCGTCATCGAGGTGGCGGAGACCTGGTTCCTGTTCGACCGTGATGAGAAGATACCGCGTTACGCCGAGGCGGGGATTCCGGAGGCGCTCCTGGTCGACCTGAACGGCGAGCAAGTCGTGTACTATGCCCGGCCGGCCTATGGCGTCTACCAGGTGATACGCCAGTACCGGCGGGGCGAGACAGTGCAGTTTGAGGCCGTTTCTGGCCTGGCGCTGGCCGTCAACGACATCCTGGGTTGAGGGGGTTCTATGGACTTGCCCACCCTGCGCCGCCACGACCTGGACCCCGACCCCTTTCGGCAGTTCGCCGCCTGGCTCCAGACGGCGGTTGAGGCCAAGCTGGCCGAGCCGAAGGCCATGACGTTGGCGACGGCGACGCGCGACGGCATCCCCTCGGCGCGCCTCGTCCTGCTGCGCGGCTTTGACGAGCGCGGTCTGGTCTTCTACACCAACTACGACAGTCAGAAGGGCCGCGAGTTGGCGGATAACCCCCACGCGGCCCTGGTCTTCTACTGGGATGGTCTGGGACGGCAGATTCGGGTGACGGGGACAGTTCGCCGCCTGGCGCGCGACGAGTCGGCGGCCTACTTCAGCACGCGCCCGGTCGGGCACCGCCTGAGCGCGTGGGCCTCGGACCAGAGCCAGCCCGTTCCAAACCGTGACGCCCTGGAGGCGCGGCTGCGCGCGGTGACGGCCCAGTTCGGCGACGATCCGCCTCTGCCGCCCTTCTGGGGCGGCTTCCGCCTGACCCCGGCTACCTTCGAGTTCTGGCAGAGCGGCGCCAACCGCCTCCACGACCGTTTCCGCTACACCCGCCAGGCCGACGACGGCTGGCTCATCGAGCGCCTCTCGCCGTAGGGAGTCCCTACGCGCGGCGGCGCTGCCAGATGAGGGCTGTCACCGCCCCGAGCAATCCTACCAGCAGCAACGATATCCAGCCCCACGGCAGGCTCGGCCCGCTGTCCTCGACGACGAAGGCGTCGACCAGGCAGCGCGGGCCGGGCGACCCCTGGCTGGGGCCTTCGGCGACAGAGAGCTTCAGGGTGTGCTGGCCGCGCCCGATGCCCTGGGCGATGGTCTCGCGCACCTGCCACTGGCCCTCGGTCTTGTACAGTTCCACGTACGAGCGGCCCTTGGCGTCCTTAGGCAGACCAGGCACGGGCTGGTCGTCCAGCGTGACGAGGCAGCGCCCAGCCTCTGGCCCGTGGGACGTAACCAGGGCAATCGAGCCTCCCTGGAAGCTGAACGTCAGGCTTGAGCCAGGCCGGTCGCTGTTCAGGTACGTCCCGCCGCTGGCGTCGGGCGCCAACACCATCACCCAGCCGGGGGACGCCGTCACGGGCGCGCTCGTCTCCTGGTAGAAGCCTTCCCCCGCCAGCCGCAGCCTCGGCGTCTCCTCTTTCACTCGAGTGTAGACGAGGCGCGGCGTGAAGTCGACGTCGACCATGCGGAAGTAGTAGTCGGAACGGTCCGGCCCCTTGTCCCCGACCTGGCGGAAGTACCAGATGTTGAACGCGCCCGCCCACGGCCACTGCTCGCGCGCCAGCCGTATGCCGTCCACGGTGTACTGCGCCTG
>CAZLBQ010000001.1:0-58402 GCA_964557745.1 uncultured Anaerolineales bacterium | reverse complement strand
CCCTCATCTTCGCCTTCATCCTGATCTATAGCAGCGCGCGCACCATCGGCGGGCCAGCCTACGGCGCCTTTCTGCCCAACAGCGTCCCGCCCAATGTCTTTAGCAGCGCTGTGACCTGGCAGTCGATGGCCTTCCAGCTCGCGTCGATGCTCGCGCCGGCGGCGGGTGGCCTGCTCATCGCCCGCTTCGCCGGGACGCCCAGCCCCGGCGCCTCAATCAACTTCGGCGCGACCCTCGCCTACCTGATCGCCGCCAGCTTCTCCACCATCGCCGTCATCTGTACCGCCCTGCTGACCATTCCCTCGCCGCCGCGCCAGCACAAAGCGGCGACCTGGCACGACGTGCTGGGCGGGGTGCGCTTCGTCTTCCAGGAGCGGCTCATCCTGTCGGCTATCACGCTCGACCTGTTCGCCGTCCTGTTTGGCGGCGCCGTGGCGCTGCTGCCGGTGTTCGCTAAGGACGTCCTGGCCGTCGGGGCCGACGGCTTCGGCCTCCTGCGCGCCGCGCCCGCCGTGGGCGCGACGCTCATGGCAGTGTGTCTTACCGCTTTGCCACCCATCCGCCACGCCGGCCGAACCCTGCTGTGGGTCGTGGCGGGCTTCGGCGTCGCCACCATCGTCTTTGGGCTGTCGCGCAACTTCTGGCTGTCCGTCGTCGCCCTGGCGTTCGTCGGCGCCACGGACCAGGTCAGCGTCGTCATCCGTAGCGTCCTCGTGCCGGTGCGCACGCCGGACGCCATGCGCGGCCGCGTCAACGCCGTCGAGCGCGTCTTCATCAGTTCTTCGAATGAGATTGGCGCGTGGGAGAGTGGCGTGACGGCGGCGCTGTTCGGCCCCATCGTGTCGGTCATCGGGGGCGGGATTGGGACGCTGATTGTCGTGACGCTGGTGGCGCGCTTCTTCCCGGAGTTGCGCAGCCTGGGCAGCCTGCACAACCTCGAAGCCCATACCCCGGCTGAGACACCGCTAGCCATTGCAGAGGAAGTGGCGCTGGGCGAGTAGGCCCGCCTCATCCTCTATCCCCTTCTCCCGTTGTGGAAGAGGGGCTGGGGGTGAGGGATACGGCGGTGGCTGTCGCCGTCACGCCGCCGCGAGTCGGTCTAGCGCCTCCTCGCGCGACGTGACGAAGAAGATTTTCTTGCCCTGCTTGTACTCCGCGACAAAGCTCTGCCAGGCGCGGCTGTCGTGGCGGTCGAAGGCGCCGACCACGGCCAGGGGGATGCGGTAATTCGAGAACTTCTGGAGGATGTCACCCGCCAGCCGCGTCCGCAAGTCGAAGAAGTCTTCCGCCAGGTGTTCCTCGCGCAGCAGGACGCACCGCGCGCCCGTCCCGTAGAGGCTCCCGAACAGGTCGAGAACGTCCTGGCCCTGTCGGATGCACAACCCCTCGGACATCACTTCGGCAATCAGTGTCCCCTGCCAGTCGACGATGCTCACTTCCATTTAGGCGCTGCCTTGCCCGACGCCAGTCACGAAGGCGATCGCCAGCCCGTCGTAGCCCTTGCTGCCACCGTCTGGATCGCCGTCGCCGTCACCCGCCCCTCGGTCGCCAACGCCGCGAGAACTTCACGCGCCCCCTGGACGTTCGAGTCGTCGCTGGCCGCGTCGACCACTTCACCGTCGCGGATGACGTTGTCAACGATAATGAGGCTGCCAGGTCGTGTCAGCCTGAGCGCCCACTGGCAGTAGCGGGTGTTGTTCTTTTTGTCGGCGTCGATGAAGACCAGATCAAACGGCCCGCCCTCCTCCTCGGCCAGCCTCGGCAGGCTATCTAACGCCGGCCCCAGGCGCACCTCGACCACCCCGGCCAGCCCGGCGCGGGCGAGATTAGCGCGGGCCACGTCGGCGTGGCGGGGGTTGGCCTCGAGGCTGATGAGCCTGCCGTCAGATGGCAGCGCCCGCGCCAGCCAGATCGTGCTGTAGCCACCCAAGGTTCCAATCTCCAGGATGCGCCGCGCGCCCACCGCCCGCGCCAACACGTGGAGCAGCTTGCCCTGGGTGGGCGAGACGTGCTGCGACGGCAGCCCCGCCTCGTCGGCGGCCTGCAACGCAGCGTCGAGCGCGGCGTCGGGCGGCGCAAATAGGTCATTGAGATAGGTATCGACGGCGGTCCATTGGTCCGGGTTCATACGCTCCTCGCTGGCTATCCCTTCGTGTACTTCGCCTCAAGCTCGCGGATGCGCTGCATCTGGCGCTGGTTCCACTCGTCGTCGCTATAGGGCGTGGTGAACCACGTGTCGAGAATCTCCTTCGCCATCGGCCCCGGTGTCGCCCGCAAGCTCAGGGCCAGAACATTGGCGTGGTTCCAGACCCGCGCCCCTTTGGCCGTCTCGGCGTCGTGGACCAGCGCGGCCCGGATGCCCGGCACCTTGTTGGCAGCCAACGTGCAGCCCGTCCCCGTCCAGCACATGACGATGGCCTCGTCGGCCTGGCCTTGGGCGACGCGCTCGGCGGCCGCCACCGTGACCTCCGGCCAGTCGGCGTCCTGTCCGCCCGCCGCCGGCCCAATATACTCGACCTCATGCCCGCGCTTGTTCAGTTCATCCAGAATCGTATCGACCAGATGCGTCCGCTCATCGGTACTGACCACGATTTTCATCACATACCTCTACTCAACGTCTATCCACAGTTCCTCGCTGGGGTGAACGTCACCCTGCATCGCCTCCTGCCAACCCTGTTCAAAGCTGTCCTCTGGCGAGAGATCAATGAGATTGCCGTCTTCATCAAATGCCATCTCCACCGTCCGCCCGGCCTGCTCCTCGGCCAGGGCTTCGCGCGCCAGCTGCTCCATCACGCGTTGCGCGTCTTCCCTGGCAAGCAGCTCGTCCCAGTGTTCATCTTCTGGCTGACCCACGGACGACGGTTGAGGTTCCACTGCAATCTCTTACTATATCTCTTGCGCAGGATGAAGATAACGATTAGGGAGTACGAGCAAAGCGCACTCTTGTCTCAGTCACAACCACAAAATGATCGGCCAGTTGATCGGCGTAGTCCTCTAACAGTCGACGGATAGTATGGACCTTGCTAACAGACCTCTCATTCTGAAGACGCAATGACACAATACCTCGATGCGGACGCTGTTCCCGGTAAACTTTCTCCCCAAAGTCCTTGTCATTGGTAATCAAGATCCAATTCTCAGCGAACGCCTTCCGAATAATGTCATCGTCGACCATCCCACGAGCTTGCTCATATACCGAAAAAACTTCGTGGCCCTGCTGACGGAGCCACCCTGCGACGGCTGGTCCTGTACTCTCGTCAACAAGGAAACGCATCTACACCATCTCAGTGGGGAGCGGCATGAACGAGGTATTCTCTAGGGCCTTTTGAGCAAACAGTAGGCAGGCGCGGATGTCGTCTTCGCTGAGGCCGTTATACTCGTCCAAAATCTCGCCAGTCGTCGCGCCGTGGGCCAGTAAGTTCAGGATATACTCGACCGTCAGGCGCGTACCCCGGATAACGGGCTTGCCCACCATCACCTGGGGATTGAGCGTGATGCGCGCCAGCAATTGTTCGTCACTCATGACAAGACCCTCCTCTCCGACAAAAGATACTCCTACTCACTGCCGACGGCAAACGGGTTGAAGTCAGTGTCGCGGTCGTAGTAGTCCTCGCGCTCGGCGCGCTTGAGGAAGCTGACGACAGCGTACGTCACCGGCGTGAACACGACCTCGACGCCAACCTTGAAGATGTAGTTGGAGACGAAGATGGCCCATAGCAACTCGTTGGGCAGCGCGCCGTAGAAAGCGACCAGCAGGAAGACAACCGTATCGACGCCCTCGCCGACCAGCGTTGAGCCGATGGTTCGCGTCCACAGCCAGCGTCCCGCGGTCCAAATCTTCATCTTGGCTAGGACAAAGGAGTTGGTGAACTCGCCCGCGAAGTAGGCCAGCAGGCTGGCGGTGACGATGCGCGACGTCTGGCCCAGGATGGCGTGGAAGCTGTCGGACAGGGTGTAATCGGCTGGGGCGGGCAGCCAGTCCACGATGCCGAACACCAGCGCCGCGATGAAGATCCACAGGAAGCCGGTCCAGATGACGCGGCGCGAGCGGCGGTAGCCGTAGACCTCGGTGAGAATGTCGCCGAAGATGTAGGCCAGGGGGAAGAGCAGCGTGCCGCCGTCGAAGGTCAGCGGCCCGACGGCGACAATCTTGGTGCTGGCGATGTTGGAGATGAGAAGCACGGCGACGAAGGCCGCTGTAATCAGGTCGAGATAGCGATACGTCCGCTCGCGCATACAAACTCCTGGAGGACAAGTGGGGCAATTATAGCCGCATGGCGGCGTGAATGCGAAGTAACATTTGCCGGATACGGGCAAACTTCGCTATAATCGTAACGCGTTTCGCAAGACGCCTGGAGTATGATAGGGAGGCGCGGCGTGGCGCGGAATCTGCTGTACTCCCTTGCTCAAGATGACCAAAGACACTCTGATTAGGACTGATGAATGATTATGGGCCGCTCGGCGCTTCGCTGTCTTCTCCTTCTCATCGTGGTTGGCCTCGCGCTGACTGTCGGCAGCGGGCTTGTCCGCGCCGCTGAACCCTGCCAGACGGATGAGCCGTGCGACACCCTGGCTCCCGTCGCGGCAGCAGTACAACCCACCGACCCGCCCCTGCCCGCCGGCGCCAATGGCTCCGACAAGCCGGCCAACTTCGTTGAGTGGGTTAGCCTGCGCCAGAACACCTACACCCACGACGCGCCGGCCGGGCGGCGCATCCAAATGCTCTATACCTGGGGCACGTGGCTCGCCATCCAGAACAAGGTCGTCGTCAACGGCGAGACCTGGTTGGAGACGACGAGCGGGCGCTGGGTCTACGGTGACGACACCGAACCCTGGGAGCCGTCTCGGCTGCGTGGCTACCACTATAATGGAACCGAGACGGGCCAACTGGGCTTCATCCTCGAAGACGACACGCCGGTCTACGCCGGGCCGCGCCAATCGGCGGGGACCGTGCAATCCCTGGCGCGCTTCACGCCCGTATTTTTGGTGGGGCGCGAGAACGGTTGGTGGAAGCTCGGCCCGGGCCAGTACGTGCATCCCGAAGCGGTGCGCGAGGTCAAGCGGGCGGCTCGCCCCAGCGAAGCCGGCCCGGACGACAAGTGGATCGACATCAACCTGACCCAGCAGACCGTGACGGCCTATGTCGGCAACACCCCCATCTTCGCCACGCTGGCCTCGACGGGTAAGGACCCGACGCCGACCATTACCGGTGTCTTCCATATCTACGAGAAGAAAATCGGCGAGTTCATGGCGGGTGGCTGGGCCGACAAGGATCCCTACATCCTGGAAGAAGTGCCGTGGACGATGTACTTCACGCAGCGCTACGCCATCCACGGCGCGTACTGGCACGACGAGTATGGTGAGGTGCGCAGCCACGGCTGTGTCAACATCACCCCCGAAGACGCCAAATTCCTGTTTACCTGGGCTGGCCCCGTCGTCCCGCCCGGTCAATTGAAGGTCACGGCCTCGCCGAGCAACCTCGGCACCTGGGTCTCCGTTCATGATTAAGCTGAGGATGGTGATGATGCGACGGCTCCTCTTGATGCTGACGGCTCTTGTCCTGGCGCTCACCCTCGCCCAGGGTGTGGCGCGCGCCGAACCCAGTCCCGACGGCGAGGACATCGATTATCACGCGCTGCGCCACGACGACATTTTCGCCCAGATTCGGGCTATCCAGCCCAAGGTCTACCTGCCCAACCCCAAGCACCAGTACCAGGGCATGAACAACTGCGGGCCGACGACGACGGTCATCGCCATGAGCAACTGGGGCGTGATGCGCACTCAGACCGACGCCGTCTGGGTCCTCAAGCCGAACCCCAAGGACGTCAACGTCTCGCCGTGGGAGATTGTGTCGTACATCAAGAGCCAAGGTCTGGAGGCGCAGTGGCGGGTGAACGGCTCGCTGGAAACGCTCCAACTTTTCCTCAGTAACGACATCCCGGTCATGGTCGAGCAGTGGATGCTGGACGACGGCGGGATGGGCCACTACCGGCTGGCGACGGGCTACAACAAGGAACGGGGCACGATCACCTTCGACGACTCGTTCTACGGTCCCGACCAGCGCTGGTCCAACGAGGACTTCCAGGCACGCTGGGACGAGTTCAACCTGAACCACATCTTCATCCCCGTCTACCCGCCGGAGAAGGCCGACCTGGTGCGGGCGCTGCTGGGACCGGATGCGGATGACAAGCAGATGTGGCAGCGGGCCGAGGCCGCGCGGCGGGCCGACCTGGAAAACGACCCCAACAACGCGCGGGTGTGGTTCGCCCTCGGCGATGCGCTGCTCAATCAGAACCGGGTGGACGAGGCGCTGCCGGCTTACGAGAAGGCCTATACCCTGGGCCTGCCCTTCCGCTTCTACTGGTACCAGTTTGGCCACTTCGAGACGCTGGCGAAGCTCGGCCGCTGGCAGCGGTTGCTCCAACTGACGCAGCCCGTGCTGGCGAAGGCCCCCATTCACGAGGAGATGTTCTATTACCAGGGCGTGGCCTACAAGGGCATGGGCAACATGGACGCCGCGCGTGACGCCTTTCAGAAGTCGGCCGAGGCCAACAAGAACTTCGACCGCACCAAGCAGGCGCTCAAGGCGATGAACTAAGCGCTAGCACGACTGACGCCTCTACGAGACCTGACGGGTTTTCTGAAACCTGTCAGGTCTCTTGATTCGGGGTATACTTGAGCCAGCGCATTCCTCATCCAATTGCCAAACTCCCAGGAGGCAGCCATGACTGATGCCCCATCCGTCGCGCCAAGCACTATCCCCAGTTCCGGTGACTTTGTCGAGCGCATGCCCGGCGTCCGCTGGGCCGTCGTGCCGCTGGTGGGCGCGACGGCCGTGTACTGGGATTTCGAGCCGGGCGCGACCGTCCCACGCCACAACCACGTCCACGCCCAACTCGTCGTCGGCTTGGAAGGCGAAATCGACTTGATCTTCGACGACAAGACGGTCACGGTGCATGGCGGTGAGATTCTGCCCATTGGCCCCTGGCAGTGGCACGCCGCTAATGTCGGGAAGCCGTGCCGCTGTGTCGATGTGTTCATCCCGAACCGCGAGGAGTACGAGGCCGAGTACGCGGCCAAGCGCAACGCCTAGCCGAGGAGGAACGTATGACCATGCTCGATCCCAACAAGCGCGACCTGGATCGGCGGCTGGAACGTGTAGGCTGGGGCCTGTTCCTCATTATGCTCGGCGGCCTCGCCTTCATCCCGCAAGTACCGGGTGGGCTGTGGCTCGTCGGCGCGGGGATCATCATGCTCGGTCTCAACGCGGCCCGCTACTCGTACGGTATCCCGATGAGCCTGTTCAGCCTGGGCCTGGGCGTGCTGGCGATTCTGCTGGGGCTGGCCTCCATCTTTGGCTTCGACCTGCCCCTCTTCCCGCTCCTGCTCATCCTCATCGGGGCTAACCTGGTCTACAAAGCATGGCGGAGGCCGACGGCCTAACGAGGCGGGCGCAACCCTGGGCTGCTTGGCGCGTAGACATAGGTGAATCACAAGACACGATGCGATGCTAGCCAGAAATGAGTGTAGAGATGGATGTGTCCGCCCTGTTTCCGGTGTTAACCTATAAACCGACGTATGCGCCGGTAGCGGTCGCCTGCCTCCCAGTAGTAGGGCAGGAGGTGTTCCGCCGGGTGGGGAAGACGAATAGCTTTCGCCAGGTGGCGATCTTTACCATCAACGGCAAAAAGTACGTCGCCAAGACCTACTCGCGCCCGCTGGGCGAAATCGTCTGGCGCGACATGCAGAAGGCCAAGGACAGTTACGCCGTCGCGGCGCGCTACCTGCCTGTCGCGCCGACGCTATTCGTCTATGGCCGCGAGCCGGGCCGCGAGCGCTACGTCATCCGGGTCCAGGAGTACTGCCCGCGCCGCCTGTGCGACCTGTCGGATGAGGAGTTGCGCGCGCCTGAGACGAAGGCCCAATTGCACCATATCGTGGCGTGCGCTGAGAAGATGATCCAGGAGGCGGGCTGGCTGCCGGACTGCTTCGGCCATCCCGCTCGCGCCACCGACATCCCCTCGTGGCCGTCGCTGCGCCAGTCGACCAACATCATGGTCAGCGAGGATGGCCGCGTGCTATTCGTGGATATCAACTACCCGCAGCCCTGGAACTCGACGGCCAACCCGGCGGGCCAGATGGCGCTGCGCGAGGCCACGCGCCGATTGCGGAGCTTCGCGGCCTGGCTGAACGAGACACCCGGCCTGTCTTGAGCCTGGGGACGGGGACCTATGAAACGCTTAGCCTTACCAACCGACGCGGTCAAGCTGGTGGCGAAGCTCGCCCGCGGCAACTTCAAGCCGCCGCCGGTGACGCCGGTCGAGCTGTCGCCATTGGAGGTCGCGCTGCGCCAGTACCAGGCCGACCGCCTGGCGGAGCGGCATGGCGATTTCCTCCACGATCCCATGTTCGGGGCGGCGGCCAAGTTCTTCCTGACCGACGTCTACGCGGCCAAGGACTTCTCGCGGCGCGACGCCGAATTGGAGTCGCTCTACGAACATCTGCACAGCCTGCTGCCCAAGGAAGCCGTCGAGTCGATGGCCAACGCCATCGCCCTCAACGAGCTGACGCAGCGCGAAGACCACGCCATGCTCGAGCGGCTGCGTGCGGTGGGTGTAACCGACCGCTTTACCCGCGAGGAGTACGAGACCGCCTATGCCCAGGGCGACTACGACGCCCGCGTCCGCCAGATTGATCTCGTCGTGGCCGTGATGCGTGAGGTCGCCGAGCTTCACAAGTGGCCGTTCATTGGCACGGCGCTGCATGTCACACGGGGCACGGCGCGCCGCATGGGCTGGGAGGATCTACACGACTTCCTCGTGCGCGGCTACGACGCCTGGCGTGGCGTCAGCGACCCGGAGCCGTTCCTTGAGGCTGTGCACCGGCGCGAAAAGGCGACGAACGATAGTCTCTTTGGACGCGTGTAGGCAAGCTACACGCGTCGCCTTTTTCAGGGCGTGTTGCGAATAATCGCACCTGCGTCGATGCGAGTGTAGCGCCGACGTGTAAGAATTATCCCCCGCCGTGGCTCCGAATTCGTGTCGGCCCTGAAATCTATTCAACACAAGTGGGTGACGCCATGCTAAAGTCGTCGTGCGGACCGATTGTGATTATTGGCTCGGGTGAACTGTCCGACTCCATGGCTGAGGTGCATCGCGCGGTGATGGCGCGGCTGGGCGAGCCGCCCCGCCCGGTCTTCATTGATACGCCGGCCGGCTTCGAACCCAACGTCGATCAGATTGCCCAGAAAGCCGTCGCCTACTTCCGCCGCAACTTTGCCATGGACCTGGCAGTGGCCCACTACCACGGCTCGGACGCACCGCCCGCCGTGTTGGCCGCCGCCGTGACGGCCATCCAGCAGGCCAATTACCTGTTCGCCGGCCCTGGCAGCCCGACGTACGCTGTTCGCGCCTGGCGCGAGAGTCCCGTCTGGCAGGCCGTGATCGACCGCTGGCAAGCGGGGGCGGCCCTTGTGTTCGCCAGCGCCGCTGCGCTGACCCTCGGCCGCTTCACCGTCCCCGTGTACGAAATCTACAAAGTCGGGATGGCCGTTGAGTGGACCCCTGGGCTGGATGTAACGGACTGGCTAGGCAGCGTGGCCGTCGTGCCCCACTGGAACAACAATAGCGGCGACCAGCACGACACCCGCTTCTGCTTCATGGGGGCGGACCGCTTCGCCCGCCTGGAAGCCCAACTGCCCGACGACACGCTCGTCCTGGGTGTGGACGAGTACACGGGCCTGTGGATCGAGCCGATCTCGCGCCAGGCGAGCGTCCTCGGCGCAGGGCAGGTAACACTCCGCCACCAGGGCCACCAGCGGGTATTCACGCGCGGGCAGACGTTCGCCCTCGACAGCGAGCGGGCCGCCGTCGATGCCCAGCCCCTCGCGCCGGTCGTCGCGGCGTCGCCCGTCAATCAGAACGGGGCGGGCCACGGGGACGGGGAGGCGCCAGAGGCCGACATCCTGGCCCTGCGCGACGACGTCGCCACGGCCCTCGGGCAGGCGCGTATTAAGGAGGCGGTGAACGGCCTGCTGGCGTTGAGTCTGGTGGCGGGCGCGGGGCTAGAGCAAGGCCTGCCCAACCGCGCCGAGCGCGCCGTCCAGGCGTTGCAGACGCTCCTGCCGCAACTCGCTACGACGCTGAACTCTCTCCCGCGCTCGGACGTGTCCGTCCCGCGCTTCGAGAAGGAGCGGGCGGCGCTGCTGGATATGCTGATCGCGGAGCGGACGGAACTGCGCCGCGCCAAGCAGTGGGCCATTGCGGACCGGCTGCGCGACCAGCTCACCGCGCTGGGCTACGTCCTGGAGGACACACCCGAAGGCACGCAGGTGCGGCAGAAGACGTAGCGCTCCTCTCGCGGCGACTCATCCCCACCTTGCCCTACTCCTCTTCTCAGCCTATACTCTCGTCTGCTAAGCGAACGGTTGCAACGGCAACCGTTCCATGCTTGACATGACTGTTTAATCAGCTTACTATAAGCTGCGCGAAGCGGTCGAACAGCCACAAAGGAGGAGAGCATGAAGAGACTCGTAGTGGTGGTAGGGCTCGTGACGGCCCTGGCCTGGCTCCTGGTCGCCTGTGGTGGACAGGCGGCCGCGCCGGCGCCGGCCCCGACGACAGCCGCCAAGCAGGAAGCGCCGAAGGCCAGCGCGCCAACGGAGGCGCCGAAGGCTGCCGCCCCGACAACGGCGCCTGCTGCCGCTCCAACGTCGGCGCCGGCAGCGAAGCCCACCGACGCGCCGGCCGCCAAATCGTCGGCGCCGGTCGAACTAGTCTGGTCGTTCTGGGGCAACGAACAGGAAGTCGCCCTGAACAACCAGGTCATCGCGGCCTTCCAGGCCAAGAACCCGAACATCAAGATCAAGACCCAGTTTGAGCCATTCGAAAGCTACTTTGACAAGCTGCGCGCCCAGTGGGCCGGCGGCACGTCGCCCGATGTGATGTTCCTGAACTCGATCCCGGTCTACGCCGCGCTCAACCAGCTGCAACCTCTGGACGACCTCATCGCCCGCGACAAGTTCGACCTGGCCGACTACTACCCCGGCTTGCTGGAAATCTTCAAGTACCAGGGCAAGGTCTACGGTCTGCCCCGCGATAATGACACCCAGGTCATCTTCTACAACAAGAAGATCTTCGATGAGGCGAGCGTGCCCTATCCGAAGAAGGACTGGACCTTCCAGGACATGAAGGATACGGCGGCCAAGCTGGTGAAGAAGGAGGGCGACCGCATCACGCGCTACGGCTTCGCGCCCGCCATCCAGAACAACTGGCGCATCTACGTCTGGGCTAACGGCGGCGAGCTGTACAACGACAACTTCAAGCCCACCAAGTCCACCATTAACACCCCGGAGGCCATCGAGGCCATCGACTTCCTGGGCAGCTTGTACAAGGACAAAGTCGTGCCGCCCAACGACCAGATCGACACCGGCGGCAAGCGCACCCAACTGTTCCTCAACGGTCAGGTCGCCATGGTCCAGGGCAACCACGCCAGCTTGCCAGCCTACATGGCCGCCAAGCCCAGCTTCGAGTTTGACCTCGTCCCCATGCCGCGTGGCAAGAAGGGGCCATCGAACAACGGCGGCGGCGCGGGCTACGTCATCTCCAACAAGACGAAGAACATGGACGCGGCGTGGGAGTTCTTCAAGTTCCTCAACGGCCCTGAGGGTCAGACCTTCTACACCCAGAACGGTCTCATCACCCCAGCCCGCCGCTCCATTGGCAAGTCGGACGTGTTCCTGAAGCAGGAACCCAAGTCCCTGACCCACAACCTGTTCCTGGAAGCCACCGAAGCGGCCCACCCGGTGCCGCAGTTCCCGAAAGCGGCTGAGGCGCTGAACACGATGAACTCGGCGCTGGATCAGGTCTGGTCGGGGCAGAAGAGCGCTAAGGACGTGGCGGCTGAGATGGAGAAGAAGGTCAACGACATCTTGAGCCAGCCGTAGCGGGCAACGCGTGAAACGTGACGCGTGGTACGTGATATGGCTTGCAGCCCGACTCACGTATCACGCGTCACCCCTTGGGAGGTGGGATGGCGAGTATCGGCGAGCAGGCGTTGCCGGGCGGGACGACTACGGCAACGCGGCGGACATGGTGGGGGCGGCTGCGACGCAGCGAGGCCGGCGTCGCCTTGCTCTTCCTGCTGCCCAATCTCATCGGCTTTCTCGTCTTCACCGCACGCGCCGTCATCGAGGCGTTTCGTCTGAGCTTCTACCGCGCGGACTTGCTGACGCCCGAAGTATGGGTCGGTCTGAATAACTACCAGCGCCTCCTCTTCAGCGACGACCTGTTCCACAAGGTGCTGTTCAACACGGCGTACTACACCTTGGGGAGCGTGCCGCTCGCCATCATTGTCGGCTTGCTCCTGGCCGTGCTCGTCAACGTCCCGCTGCGCGGCATCACCCTGTTTCGCACGGCCTACTTTATGCCGGTGGTGTCGTCGGTGGTCGCCGTCTCGCTCCTCTGGCAGTGGCTCTACAACAGCGACTTCGGCCTCATCAACGAAGCGCTGCGTGCCCTCGGCCTTCGCAACCCGCCCATCTGGCTGTCGGACCCCAACTGGGCCATGCCTGCCCTCATTATCATGAGCATCTGGCGGCAGGCGGGTTATAACATGGTCTTGTTCCTGGCCGGCTTGCAGGGCATCCCCCAACACCTCTACGAGGCGGCGGAGATTGACGGCGCCAACGCCTGGCACCGTTTCTGGCGCATCACGCTCCCGCTCCTGACCCCCACCACCTTCTTTGTCCTGGTCATCTCCATCATCGGCTCGTTCCAGGTGTTCGACCAGGCGCTCATCCTGACCAACGGCGGCCCGGCCAACGCGACCAACACGGTGGTTATGTACATCTATCAGCAGGGGTTCCAGTATTTTCGCATGGGCTACGCCTCGGCCATCGCCTGGATTCTGTTTATCATCATCTTCGCCCTAACGGTGGTCCAGTGGCAGTACCAGCGGAAGTGGGTGCATTATGAATAGCGCTGGTAGGTCCGTCTTTCAAACTACCTTGTGGTACGCCGTCCTCATCACCGTCGCTCTGCTGATGGTGGTGCCGTTTGTATGGATGGTGACAACCTCGCTCCAGTCGCTGGACCGCGTGTTCCGCGGTGGCTTGCAGTTCCTGCCCATCCCGCCGCAGTGGGACAACTACAGCAAAGCCTGGAATGCGGTCCCCTTTGACCGCTTCTTTATCAACAGTGTCGTTGTCGCCATCGCGGTCACGCTGGGCCAAGTGGTGACATCGGCTATGGCGGCCTATGCCTTCGCTCGGCTGCACTTCCCGTTCCGTGACCAGATCTTCCTGCTTTATCTGGGGACGCTGATGATTCCCGCCCAGGTGACGATTATCCCCAACTTCATTCTCATGCGCGACTTCAAGTGGACCGATAGTTATCTGGCCCTGGTCGTCCCCTTCCTGGTCAGTACCTTTGGCACGTTCTTGCTGCGTCAGTTCTTCCTGACCCTGCCGCGGGACCTGGAGGATGCGGCCAAGATTGACGGGGCGAGTCACTGGGCGATTTTTACGCGCGTCATCGTGCCCTTGTCCGGGCCGGCGCTGGCGAGCCTGGCGATTTTCGTCTTCCTCGGCTCGTGGAACTCGTTCCTGTGGCCGCTCATCGTGACCAACTCCATCGAGATGCGGACCATCCCCGTCGGGCTGCGCGTCTTCCAGGGTGAATATACGACCAACTATCCACTCATGATGGCGGCCGCGTCGCTGGCCCTCATCCCGATGCTCGTGGTCTACATGCTCGGCCAGAAGTACTTCGTGCGGGGGATCACGCTGACAGGCATGGCGGGAACGTAGACGGGAGCGCGCGGCGGGCCATCGGGTGGTTGGCGAATGACGAATGGCAAGCGAAGGGCAGAGAATGCAAGCCCTGGTTGACGAGGCGCGGGAGCGCGCCGTCGAGATTCTGCACCGCTGCGCGACGCCCCTGGGTTTCAAGGCGTCGGCGCTGGCGCGTGGCTATCCCCATGTCTGGGCGCGCGACTCGGCCATCACCGCCCTGGGAGCGGCGGCGTCGGGTGAGCCGAGCCTGCTCCTCGCCTGCCGCGCCTCCCTCGACACCCTGACCGCCAACCAGTCGGCATTGGGTCTCATCCCCCTCAACGTCGCCGTCGACACACGGACGGTGTCCACTGAGAACGCGGGCGCCGTCGACGCCAACCTGTGGTACATCCTCGCCCACAGCCTGTACTTCACGGCCAGCGGCGATCAGGCTTACCTGGCGCAGAACATGCCGGCCATCCGCCAGGCGCTCCTCTGGCTGCGCTACCAGGACATGAACGAGTGCGGCTTGCTCGAAGTGCCGGAGGCGGGCGACTGGATGGACCTGCTGGCCGTCCGCTACAACGTGCTGTATGACAATGTGCTATGGTACGCGGCGCTGCGGGCGATGGAGATGATGGAGGGGGAAAGCGCGCCGGGGGGCAGCGGGGGAGCCGTCGCGGCCGGGTTGCACACGGCGGCGGCGGTTCACGAGCGGTTGAACCTGCTGCTGTGGATCGACCGCTGCTGGGAGGCGTCGCACTTCGCGGAGCATCTGGAGAAGCTCAAGGCGATGCGGCTGGAGTGGTACATGCTGTACCACAACATCGGCGTCATCTCCAGTCGCCCCTACTATCTGCCGTACGTCGCCTTCCGCGAGTACGGTGACTTCTGCGACGTGCTGGGCAACCTGCTCGCCATCCTGACCGGCGTCGCCAGCCCGGAGCGCAGCGATGCCATCCTGCGCTACCTGTACCAGGTCGGCATTGGGCGGCCCTACCCGTCCAAGGCTATCAACCCGCCCATCTACCCCGGCCAGTCCGACTGGCGCGACTACTACCGCAGCCGCAACCTCAACCTGCCGCACCAGTACCACAACGGCGGCATCTGGCCGTTCATCGGCGGCTTCCACGTCGCGGCGCTGGTTAAGATGGGCTGGCAGGCCGAGGCGGAGAACTTACTGGGCGACCTGGCGCGGGCGTGCCAGTTGGGGACGCGCGAGCCGTGGGAGTTCAATGAGTGGCTGCACGGCCAGACGGGCAACCCCATGGGCTACGCCTACCAGGCGTGGTCGGCGGCTATGTATCTCTACGCCTACGAGGCCGTCCGCACCAGCCGTCTGCCGCTGTTTGACGAGTTGACCGCTCCACCCCACTAACCCCCTTGACCGGTGCTCCTGAGCGTTGTAGACTTGGCCTAAGAACAGCGTGCGGAGATTCTATGAGTAGTGTGGTTCTTTCCGAGACGACTTACGCCCTCTTGCAGCGCAAAGCCCAGGAGGCTTCGCTCACACCAGACCAGGTCGCCGACAGTCTGTTGCGGGAGCAACTGGCGCCGCAGCATGCCTATATCGAGATCGTCCCGAAGTCGGCGGGGCCTACGGCTGTGGTTCGAGGCACACGAGTGTCGGTGGGCCAGATTGTGGGCTACCTGCGTCTAGGCGAGACACCGGAGTCGGTTGTCGAGACTCTTCTCCCCTCGCTGACGCTGGCCCAGGTCTACGATGCCTTGAGCTACTACCACGACCATCAGGACGAGATTGAGCAGGAATTGGCCGAGAACACGGAAGAGTATGGGCAGCGGTATCTACGGGAGCAGTTGGGGGACGATGGCTACTTGCGGATCACGGGACGCGGAAAAACAGATGAACGCGGAGCAGACTCATATAATCTGCTCCGCGTTCATCGTCTGTTTCTGCGTGCATCCGCGGGCTGCTCGAGGGACGCGGGCGCGTACAGCCGACTGAAGTCGGCGCTACAAGGCAAAGCTACGAGGTGGGTATCAGCGCTGTCCCCTCGCGCGCGCCCAGGCGCACCGTCACCTGCTCCCCCTCGACGGTGACCGTCGTGTCGTTCAGCGCGTTGGTCAAGCCCCTATCCCCTAACTCAGACAGTATCGGCGTGAGCGGAACGCTTACCTCCCGCGCTTCCGGACTGTTGTTCAGCGCCACAATGACGGCATCGTCGTCCTGGCGCATGGCGTAGGCGAGAACGCCCGTCGCGGTGTCGGCAGCCAGGGAGATGCGCTCGCCGCGCCGCAGCGCGACATGGTCGCGGCGCAGGCGGTGGAGCGTCTGATAGTAGCGCAACAGGTCGCGGTCCTGGCGCTCGTCCCAGACCATCGGGCGGCGCGCCTCGGCGTCGCCCTGGCCGGCCGGGTCGCGCTTGTCGCGCGCCTGCCCCATGCCGACCTCCGTCCCGTAGTAGGTGATGGGCGGCTGGGCCAGGGTGAACTGGCAGAGCGCCGCCAGGCGCAGCCGCGCCTTGTCGCCCCGCACGGTCCACAGGAAGCGGTTCATGTCGTGGTTGTCGAGGAAGGTGGGGCGGGCCAGGCCGGCGCCGAAGTAGAGGTCGTGGCGCGTCAGCCAGGCGTCGAAGCTGGCGGCGTCGAGGGTGTCGAAGGCGAAGAAGCGACGCGCCGCGTCCAGGAACAGGAAGTCGAGGATGCCGTCCAGGCGGCCGGTGTAGCTGCGCAGGACATCGGCGGCGTCTGTGACCTCGCCGACGGTGAACGAGGCGGGCGCGACGGCGCGGGTGGCGGCGCGGAAGTCGGTCCAGAAGTTGTGGCTGGGGCCGAGGGCGTGGTCCAGGCGGTAGCCGTCGATGCCCGCGACTTCGAGCCAGTAGCGGGCGGCGTCGATCATCCACTGGCGGGCGGCCTGGTGCTCCAGGTTTACCTTGGGCAGGCTGCGCGAGGTGTAGAACATCTCGTAGTCGTCGGGCCAGCGGTTGAAGGTGTAGAACGGGACGTACTCGCTGGCCCGGTCGCGCTGCGCCGCCAGGAAGAAGGGGTGCTGGTGCGAGGTGTGGTTGGGGACGAAGTCGAGCAGGACGCGGATGCCGGCCTCGTGCGCCAGGCGGACGAGGTCGAGCAAGTCCTGGTTGGTCCCCCAGCGCGGCTCGACCTGGAGGTAGTCCGTGGTGTGGTAGCCGTGATACTCAGGCCCGGCGAAGCACGGCGAGAGCCAGATGCAGTTCGCGCCGAGGGCCTGGACGTAGTCGAGCTTGTCGATGACACCGCGCAGCGTGCCGCCGGAGAAGCCCCGCCGCACGCCATTGTTGAGGAACTTCTTGCCATCGCCCGGGTAGAAGCGGTCGAGAAAGATGAAGTAGATGGAGGCGTCCCAGACCCAGTCGGGGATCGGCGCGCGGTCGAAGGCGACGGCGAAGCGTGTGGCCAGGCGCGAGTCGGTGGCCTGGTTGTCGGCGAAATACTCCTCGCCGCCTGAGCCGCGCCACGCGCCAATCTTGTAGCGGACGGTGGTCCCTTCGGGTTGGCCTGGCAGGGTGACCTGCCAGCGGGCGCCGTAGCCCCAGTCGATGAGATCCCAGTCGGCCTCGGCGCACGTCATTGGAATCACGTCGCCGACGCCGGCGACGCCGCGTCGACCCTGCGGCTCACGGCCGTCGAGGGTGTAGTACAGGGCGACGTGGTCGGCGGCGAGGCTAGCGCCGACGGTGGCGTGGACCGTGAGGGGGTGGCCGGGCAGGGGGTCGAGGGGGTCGGTGGCGTACAGGTGAACCAGGCCCGCCGACTGGAGGCGCTGGCGGGCCAGCCGCTTGTCGATCGTGGAGAGCGTGCCAAAGGTGAAGTCTTGCATGGTTCGGTTGCAGGTTACAGGTTGCAGGTTGAAAGTTCAACAGGCTGTCTTACAACCTGCAACTTTCAACCTGCAACCTGTAACTCGTTTTAGCCCTTTACCGCGCCCTTGGTCATGCCTTCGACCAGGAACTTCTGGGCCAGGAGGAAGATGATGAAGATGGGGACCGAGCCAACGACGGCGGCGGCGCAGAAGGCCGTCCAGTTGGTGCGGTAGCCGCTGAGGAAGCCGCGCACGCCGACGCCCAGCGGGTAGAGTTCAGGCCGCGACAGGAAGATGGTCGCCGTCTGGTACTCGTTGTAGATGCCGATGAAGGCCAGGATGAACTGGGCGACGAGCATGGGCTGGATGAGCGGGAACACCACCTTGACGAACAACTGCCAGTGGGTCGCGCCGTCGACGTAGGCCGCCTCGTCCAGGTCCTTCGGGATGGTGTCCATGTAGTTCTTCATGAGCCACACGGCCAGGCCGCCGCTGGCGCCGAACAGGATGGCGAGCCAGAACAGGTTGTCCAGGATGCCCAGCTTGGCGTAGACGTTGTACAGGGCGATGATGGACATTGTCGTCGGCAGCATACCGACCAGCAGGAGGACCAGGATGCCGTAGCGGCGGCCGGGGAAGCGGAAGCGTGAGAAGGCATAGCCGGCCAGGGTGGCGATGACGGTCGAGAGGGTCGCGCCGATGATGCCGAGGATCAGGCTGTTGCGAATCCAGCGTGTCAGCGACCCCGTCTCGATGAGCTTGGTATAGTTCTCTAGCGTGAACGACTCGGGGAAGATGCTCTGGGAGAGCAAGCTCTCGCCTGCCTTGAACGACGTCAGGACGACATAGAAGGTTGGGAAGAACGTCGCCAGGGTGATGACGATGACGACGAGGCGGATGAGCCAGACTTCGACCGTCCTGCGCGTGCGGTAACTACCAGCGGTGCGGGGCTTGGCGCGTGTCGTGGGGGCGGCAACTGTTTGAGCCATTAGTCCTCCCGGAACGCGTTGGTGAGGCGCGAGTTGATCATGGTCATGGCCGCGACGACGAGGAAGATGATGATGCCATAGGCCGCGGCGAGACCATAGCGCTGGAGGTTGAAGATGATCTTGTAGGTGTACGTTACCAGGGTGTCCGTCGTGCCGTAATCGGCGCCCGGATAGGCCAGCGGCAAGCCCTGGGTGAGCAGGTAGATGACGCCGAAGTTCTGGAACTGCTGCGCCAGCTGGACGACGACCAGGGGCATGAGCGACATCATCATGAAGGGGAAGGTGATGGAGCGGAAGCGGTCCCAGGTGGAAGCGCCGTCGATGTCCGCCGCTTCATACATGTCACGCGGAATGGCGGTTAAGGCCGCCAGCGAGACGGTCATGAAGTACGGGTAGCTCAACCACATGTTGAGTACGAGGACAGCGGTGCGGGCCGCCCAGGTGGTCTGGAGCCAGCGGACCGGCTCGATACCAATCAGGCCCAGCATCTGGTTATAGACGCCCTCGTAGTTGAGGAGGCCGCCCCACATCTGGACGCTGAGGATGAACGGCAGCGCCCACGGGATGATGAGAATGGCGCGGTAGATGTTGCGCTCGCGCAAGCCGGGGTGGTTGAGCAGCAGGGCCAGGATCATGCCCGAGGCGATGTTGAGGAACGAGGTGGCGAGCGTCCAGAAGACCGTCCACCCGACGACCTGATAGAAGCCACCGCCCAGGGTGAAGATCTCGGCGAAGTTGTCGAAGCCGACGAAGCGATACGTACTGAAGTCGAAGATGTCGAAGCGGTTGAACTTGCTGTAGTTGGTGAAAGCGATGATCACCGTGAAGATGGCCGGCAACAGGGTAAAGAGCCCGATAAACACCCACAGGGGCGCCATGTAGCTATAAGGAACGAGCAAGGAGTTCCTTTTCTTGGCGGGCGCCGGCTGGGGCATGGCGACGGTAGCCACACTTGCCTCCTTTGATTCCGTCCTCTGCGACTCTCTTGGCCCCGCTACGGAAACAGGTACACAGTCTCTCTGTGTACCTGTTTCCGGGGTCGCTACGACTTACTTGCGGGACTTCTCGATGTTGCTCTTGATTTGGGCCACCGCGTTGTCCATCGTGGGTTGGACGGGGGCCTTACCGGGGATGATCTGGTCAGTCGCGTCGCCCCACGGCTTCCAGACCTGCTGCATCTCAGGGATGTTGGGCATCGGCACGGCTACCGACGCCTGGTCCGCCCACGCCTGCAACTCGGTGTTATCCTTGAGCGAGGGATCGGCCAGCACGTCCTTGCGGACGGGGACCTTGTTGAAGGCCTTGGTCAGGATGACAGCGCTGTCCTTGCTCGTCAGGGTCTTCACCAGGTCCTGCGCGGCGGCCTTGTTGGCGCTCTTGGAGTTGACGATGAACATCTGGACGCCACTGAACGGGCGCGGGGTCTTGCCTTCCCAGTCGGGGATGCGGGACACGCTGTAGGGGACGTTCGCCTTCTTCAAGCCGTTGAGGGTCCAGGGGCCGTTGATGGTGCAGCCGACGTTGCCCTTCTCGACGAGGGCCGTGACGGCGTCGTGCATTGTCGGGTGATCCAGGACGCTCTCCGGAATGAGCTTGTCCTTGACCAGGCCCTGGAGGAACGTGATGCCCTTGAGGGCCCCCTCGTTGTTGAGGCCGATGTTCTTCTCGTCGTACTTGCCGTTGTCATACTTGAAGACGTAGCCGCCCTGGGCGGTCAGGAACGAGTACATGTGGTACTGTTCCAGGATGGGGAAGACGAAGCCGTACTTGCCGCCCGTCGTCATGTCCTTGGCCATCTTGACGAGGTCTTCCATCGTCTTCGGCGGCGTCTTGACGAGGTTAGTGTTGCAGATCAGACCCACCGACTCGATGAAGATGGGCAGACCCTGGGTCTTGCCGTCGAACTTCACGGCGTCCTGGGCGGCCTGGAGAATCTGGCCGGCATCCGGGACGTCGGCCCACGGCTCGGTGATGCCGATCTTGGCCCACTCGCCCATCTGGTCGTGCGGGACAGGACCCCACAGGTCAGGCCCCTGGCCGGCCGGCGCCGCGATGGGCAGCTTCTGCTGGAGGTCGGGGATGAAGTTGATCTCGACGGTGTTGCCGCTCGCCTGGGCCCACTTGTTGACCTGCTCCTGGAGCGCCTTGTACTCGGCGCTGTTGTTGTCAGGGTTCTGGGTCGTCCACATCACGAGCTTGGCGCCAGCCTTCGCCGCGGGCTTGGCCGCCGCGCCACCACCAGCGGCCGTCGGCTGGGCCGCCGCCGAGCCGCTGCCCTGTTGCTGCTGGGCTGCTCCGCCCCCGCAGGCCGCCAGGGCCAGGGCCAGAATGACAATCGCGCTGACCAGGTATAGAGTTGTGCGTTTCATGGAGAGTCCTCCTCCGACTGGGAGCGGGCTGAACGAGACAGCGCCGTCTCCGTCCATCTTCGTTCACCGAACTATATGGTTTGGCGTATCTTTGTCAAGACGAGACGGTAGAGTGCCATCGCCGTCGTCTTGTCGACACTGGGAGGGAGTCGCTAACGCTACAACACACTTACCACGGCAAGAGGCCATCCGCTTCTAAATCGGTTTAGTAAAACCTTTTAGTAGTATAGGGTAAAACCAAGCGTTTGTCAATAAGCGGACGGGCGAATCCGCGTCTGCAAACCTTTTCCATCGTTACTGAGGGTAATCTTGTTAACTGGGCGAGGCGCCACGTTCTTCTTCGGCCTCGAACTCGGTCAGGAGGCGCTCGATCTCTTGCTCCTCGAGGCGGTCGAGGAGGCGCTCGACGACGGAGGGCGTGTCGTCACCGTGGATACGGTACGTGACTCTCCGCAAGGAGCGTGCCAGGCGCGTGCGCCACGACCCGCCTTGCTGGTCCAGAAAGTCCGAGAATGCCACTTCTTCGTCCACGAGCGGTCCGTACTCCGCCCGCAAGTGGGCCAGGTGTTGCATGACGCGAATGTAGATGTCGGCGACGGTGGCGCGGGGCAGATGCGCCGCCAGGCCGGAGCCGTGGATAGCCTCGGCCAGCGGGCGGTAGACCTCGTCGTACCAGCGGCCCGCCGCCTGGGCGCGCCGGTCCCGCCCCTCCACTGCCGCCTTCGCCGGCGGCGCTGTCGCCCGGTCGTTGGCGTTGGCCTGGGCGTGGAGCTCGATCTGCTCGGCCAGGGCGGCGTAGCCGCCGGGCAGCGTGACGACGACGTCGGCGTCGGGGCGGGCGTCGGCCAGGCGGGTGCGGTTGAGGAAGCCCTCGCGCTCGGCGGCGCGGAGCATCTGGGCGGCGTCCATGTCGGGGGTGATGGCGGTATGGACGGGCAACTCGACGACGTGGGCCTCGATGTCCGTCGCGCCGAGCAGGTGGGCAATGGACACGCGGTGGTTGCCGTCGATGATGAAGTAGCAGTCGCCGACCTGAAAGACTTCGATGGGGGGGAGGGGCGTGAAGCGCTCGGCGGCCATGAGCAGCCGCCGCCAGCGCTCGCCGGTGGTCTCGGTACGCGGGAGGAAGTCGCGGGTGAAGTCGCGGGCGCGGCCGAGGCTGCCGACGATTTTGGCCAGGGGGATGAGCTGGATGCCACGGTCGACCTGGAGGGGGGCGTTGAGGCGCTGCCGGACGTCCTCGAAGGGGACGAGGAGGTAGGGGCGGCGCGTGACAACGCCGAGGGCCTGGCGGAAGAAGGCGGTGCGGCGGGCTTTTTCGAAGCGGCGTCTGGCCTCAGCGGAGGCAAAGATGTTGGGTGCTGACATGGATTATCCACCAAGATTAAACTGAGAGCCAGGGCATCGTGCCGAATGGCGAGTCTTTCGGCGTAGCGGCGTCCTACCGTCGCTCAGCCATAGTCGTCTCGTGAGAGTCTGTTCGATAGCGGTTAGGAAGCCCCATCCGCCTGGCCCCTGCGCTGCTCCCACGCGCTACCGGCGGCCGCTTCACAGGCGCCTCTCTTAAGCATATAGGGGGCCGTTGATGGTGGGCGAGCAGGGTCCGTGGCGGTCGGGGATGTCGTGAGGCGAGCCGGGCCTGGCTCGGCTGGGCCAGGCGCTTGCGGTAGGCCGTGTGTAAGGCCCAATGGACGGGTACATTCTCCAGGAAGGAGCGCCGCAAGACCACATCAGTGATGTGGCCGGCGTACGTCTGCAGCAACGTATGCCCAGCCCGCAGGACCTGGTCAGCGCGGGGGTCGTGGGCCGCCGCCAGGACTTGGTAACAGGTGAGATAGACCATGAACGGTTCGTCGAGACCCACGCGCGGGCACTCGGCGACGATGCCCAGCATCGCTTCCGCGTGGGCCAGCGCGAGCGCCTCGTTTCCTTCAGCCACAGCGACCCTCGCCAGGCCAGCATGGCCCTCGGCCGCCAGCGTGGGTGTGTCAAGTCTCTCGCATAACATCAGGGCCTGCTGATAGGCCAGGCGCGCCGCGGCCCACCTGCCGAGGGCTGCCTCCATGTGTCCCATGACGAGGAGTGTAGCCGCCTGGGAATAGCCACTGCCCATCTTGCGATCAATCTGCCACGCTTGTTCAGTATAGACGCGAGCGGTGGGATCGTCCAGATGCAGAGCCAGCCAGGCGCGGGTCAAGAACGCATAGGACTGGACCTCGACTGACTCGACACGGTCCATGCCCTTTGCCAGTTCATCGAGCCAGCGCTGCGCGCCCCGATAATCGCCCAGGCAGAGATGCAGCCGGCCGAGGGAGGCCCTGCCCTTGAAGGCTTCAACGGCGTCTATGGCGCCTAGAATGGTCACTGCCCTGTTGAGCAACTCGTCCGCCAGACCATACTCCCCCTGCATTCGCACCGCCTCGCCCAGGTAAAGCTGGACCATGCCGGCTCCCCACGTATAGCCGACGGTCGGGACAAGGCGCAGCGCCTGCTCGCAATACAGGCGGGCCGAAGCGTAGTCCCGGACGTGGCAAGCCACGTTACCCAGGTTGTAGAGGCAGGTCACTTCGCCGCGCCGCTTGCCGAGGCGCTGGCATAGGTGCAGCGCCTCGGTCAAGGCGCTTCTCGCCGAGCCGGGGTCGCCCGACATCAGGGCGATCAGGCCCAGGAAAAGATGGCATCCCCACTCGGCGTCCCAGAGCATCTCACCGGGGTAGTCCAGGTGATGGCTACGACTCAACGCCAGGGCACGTTTCAGCCGGGGCCGCGCTTCCAGGTGCGAGCCTGTCTGAAGCAGCGCGATGCCCCCGAGCATCTCTCCCAGAATAGTGCCCTCGACACTATAGCTCGCCTCGGCCCATGTGAGCGCCTCTTGAGCAACGGCCAGCACGCGCTCATGATGTCCTCCGATATGGAGGGCATACGCGTGAGTCCCCAACAACTTGCTCAAGAGAGCCAGGCTCTCAGCTGGCGCAGACCCGTCGCCCGCGGCTGCCGATAGCGCTTCCCGCCACCGCTCGGACGCCCGCCGTAGGGCACGCTCCCCCTCGGCCCACAAACCCGCGACGAAATAGAACTGCCACAGGCTATAGGCGCTGCGATCTACCAACGCGGCATGCAGGTGAGCAACGGCCCATTCCCACGCCTGACGAACGTTGTCAACCTCGGTTTGAATCGCCTGCACTGCTTCCTTTGGCTCATCTCGGTCTAGCCGTCTCTCGTGTTCGGCCACAAAATCCAGATAGAATGCGCTGTGCTGTGCCTCGACCGCTGCCTGTTCAGGGGGGAAGGCAGCGAGGCGCTGGGCTGCGAACTCGCGCACCAGTTCATGCATCTCGTAGCGGCCGGCGCCGTCTGGCCCCCAGGCCCAGCGCAGGAGGGACTTGTGGACGAGCTGGGTCAACACGCGCAGCGACGCCGCCACGACCGTCTCCGCCGCGGCCCGGGTGAACCCGCCGTGAAACACAGCGAGGCGACGCAGCGTCTCGCGTTCCGGGTCGCTCAACAGCCGCCATGACCCGTCGAACACAGCTCGCAAGCTCTGCTGACGCGGCTCGACCACCGGCGAGTCAGAGGCTAAAAAATCCGCGCTGCGCTCGATCTCGGCTGCGATCTCGGCCAGGGTCAACATCTCCGTCCAGACGGCTGCTAGCTCCAACCCCAGCGGCATCCCACCGACGAGGCGGCAAATCTTGACCACATCGCCTACGTTCGTCTCGTCCAGCTTGAAGCCGGGCAGGCAGCGCCGCGTGCTCTGCACGAAGAGTCGGACGGCCGACGATGGAGCCGCCGCAGCGACGTCGGCGTACGCTGGGTAGTCCATCGGCGCGACGGTGTGGACGTACTCCCCCGCCAGATTGAGTCGCACCCGCGACGTGACCATCACCCGCACCTCCGGCGCCGCCTGGAGCAGGTCCACCACCAGGCCCCTGCCCGTCAAGAGATGCTCGAAGCTGTCCAGGATGAGCAAAGCCTTCTTGTCACGCAGCGCGCGCAGCAAGGCCGTCCGCGGATCGCCCCCTGGCAGAGTCAGGTCCAGGGTGGCGGCAATGGTCGGGATCATGGCAGCGGCGTCAGCCAGCGGGGTGAGGGGCACGAAGTGGCAGCCATCGGAGAAGCGGTCGCGGGACAGGCGGGCCACCTCCAGCGCCAGACGCGTCTTACCCATCCCGCCAACGCCCACCAGCGTCAGCAGCCGCACCGCGGGGTCCTGCAGACGCGCGTCTAGCTCCGCTAGCTCCCGCTCGCGCCCGATGAACGGGGTCAGGGGGGTCGGGAGCGAGTGAGGGGGCGACGTGCGCGTAGCGGGCGCGCTCCCGCTGGTGCGAATGCGCTCGTAGAGCGCGGTCGTCTCCGCGCTCGGCTCGACTCCCAATTCCGCCCCCAGCAGCCGCCGACACGTCTCGTACTGGGCCAGCGCGGCGCTGCGCTGGCCGAGCGCCGCGAGCGCGGCGATCAGGTGGCGGTGGCCCTCTTCGTACCACGGCTCCATCGCCAGTTGCCGCTCGGCATACCGGCGCGCCTGCTCGTAGTCGGCCGCCGCCGTCGCGTGGCGAATGAGGGTCTCCAACAGGTCCAACACCTGGCGATGCCGATGCTCCCGCTCGAACAGCGTCCACTCGTTAAAGGGTTGCGCCCCCTTGACGAACAGGTCTTGCAGAAAGTCGCCCCGGTAGAGCGCGACGGCGCGGCGGAGGCGGTCCAGGCAGGGGGCGCACGTCCCCAGGCTAGGGTGCGAGTGCGCCTGGCAGGCGGCGAGCAGCGCCTCGAAGTGCGCCACATCTATGACAGCGGGGGCGGCGTTGAACTGAACGGTCTGCGGCGTAATGTGCAGAAAGGGGAGCGTTGCATCCTGGTCGTGGATGGCCTGGCGCAGCCGCAGCAGCGTCTGGCTCAGACTGTGGCGGGCGATGGCCTCGGGCCGGTCCGGCCACAACAGGTCGGCCAGCACCTCCCTACGATGCGGGCGCTCGGGTTGCGCCGCCAGGTAGCCCAGCAGCGCGCGGGCGCTGTGGGTGGCGAACCTCACCGGCTGGCCGTCCAGCGTGACGTGAAACGGACCCAACAAGGACAGAACCAGGTCCATGGGGTTCCCCTTCCCAGCGTCGGTCCAGCGCCAGAAACGAGCGAGCCAGACGCACTATTATACGTTTTGTCCACAACAAGGCAAATCGGGTGGGTGACGGCAAGCGGCGGCTTTGTGAGGGTTTTGTGATAGTCAGCCGCTATAGTACGCCCATGCCCTGGCTGATCACCCCGCGTGACTACGACTCCTATCTGCTGCGCCTGTGGCGTGCCCACGCCCAGGCGCCGTGGCAGGCGTCGCTGCAAGACACCGCGACCGGCGAGCTGCGCTACTTCGCCGATGTCGAGAGCCTGTGGGCCTTCCTCACCGCCCGGCTCGACATTGCCGCCGCGCGACCGCCGCCGGGAGCCGAGCCGGATACGCCGCCCCGCTGAATGTTCGCCGTCTATGTCCCGTGTCGCTCACCCGTCCCTCAGAACCCGAGCCAAGAGAGGAGCCTGTGTCATGAACTTCCGTCGGTCCGACCTCATGGCCCTGTGCGGCCTGATGCTCAGTGTGATCGCCGTGCTGCTGTCCCTGCGGCCCGCCGGCCCGGCCTGGGCCGGCCCGCCCCACGCCCCCGCCGCCCCCGACGCCATCGCCAGCACCCTCAACTACCAGGGCATCCTGCGGGACGAGACGGGCGCGCTGGTGACCGGCACCCGCACCATGACGTTCAAGATTTACGATGCCGCCGTCAACGGCAATGTGCTCCATAGTGAAACTATCAACAACGTCGCCGTCCGCGACGGCCTGTTCACCGTCGTGCTGGGCGACGCGACCCCCATCGGCGCCAACGTCTTCGCCGACGCCCCGCGTTTCATCGGCCTTACGGTGGGGAGCGACCCGGAGATGGCCCCGCGCCAGCGCCTCCACCCTGTCCCGTGGGCGCAGCAGGCGACGACGGCCGTCAACGCCACAACGGCCGCGACCACCAATTCGTTGGCGCCGGGTGCGACAGCCAGCGAGCTTGTCGGTACTGGTACTGCCCCCAATCGTAGCCTCACTCTTTCCGACCGTGTGTCGGTGACCGGCGACCTGACCGTCAAAGCGCGGCGTGATGTGGGCAGCACAACGACCCCGGTGCAGATTACCACCTCCACCTACGATGTCAGCATCCGGCGCTATGTGGTGGAAGCGCCGGACGGCGGAGCGACGCCTAATTCTGTCCCCGTCGACGACGCCATGCTGAACCAATTGTGCGCTGACGAAGACGGCTGCACTATCACCCTGGGCATGCGCGACTGGAACACCCCAGCGGATAGGCCTGGGCTGCTCGCGACCGTCGGTCCCTGGCGGTTCAGCATCACGGCGGCGACGAATGGTAAGCGCAACTGGGATTTACGGTACGCGGACGGTGCTGGCGCTGTCCACGGAGAAGATGGCAATGGCACCACTGAGCCTATTGCCAACGCACTTAACGGTTGTATCTTCACCGACGGGAAGTGGCAGACCGGCGTTGACCTGGGCGACCAGGAGCTGGGTTTGAGCCTGCTGAACTGGCATGGCATATGGGACTCGCCTAACATGGTGTGCGTGCTGATCATCGAAGACTAGAAGCCCAGGGTTTCAGCAACTCTGTGTATGTTCGAGAGGACGAAAGAGGGATGGGCCGTATGAATACTCTCTCTCTGCGAACCTGGCTTTCTGCAGCCCTGCTGGGCGTCACACTCGCGCTGACCCTTTCCGTGAGGTCGGGCGAGGCGGTCTGTGGGCCTGGGAACAGCAGCGACTACTGCTCGACCCACTATGGATTAACCGGCACTATCGGCGCCATCGGTGGGCGCATGGCCCGGCCGGGTACTCAATTCCCCACTGACTACCCCTCGGTCAATGGTTCGACCATCGCCAACGCCGGCGCGCTGATCCACGCCGACTACAAAAACATCGAGCAGCAAGCGCGCGCCCTGCTCCAAGCCCAGCTGAAGTTCCGCCAGGACATCTCGCCCAGCAAGGACCGGCCCGATTTCGACCACCTGATCCGCCGCTTCGACTACGAGAGTGGCTACAGCCGCCCCGTGACGACGACGAACACCGTCGGCGCGACCCCCTTGAGCGCGCGCCTGGACCAGGCCGACCACGACCTGCCCCAGGCCCGCGACCTGTATGCCTACCTGGCCGCCTTCGCCGACGAAGCCCGCTTCCGCCAGGATAACGGGGCGGGCGATGACCCGCGTACCGACTACACGACCCTTTGCCCCCGCACGCGGACAGAGGATGACCCCGTCACCGAGACCTACGACTGGTGCTACTTCGCCGCCCGCATGCGCCAGGCGGTGCGCGAGAACGCCTACCTCCACATGATCTTCGGCCAGCAGTTTACCGTCGATGCCCTCGGCCTCCACTTCAGCGGCACCGAGATCGTCGGCGGCGAAGCCTTCGTACGCGACGAGTTGAAGAAGCTCCAGATGGCCGTGGCCGAGTACGACAAGGCCGAGAAGGTCGTCACCGACGGGCTGAAGCGCAGCCTGGGCAATGGCTGCCTGGTCTCCGACTTCTACGGCCAGCCGGAGTGGGCCATCCTCTCGCGCGCGGCGGAGGGCAAGGAACGCGCCCAGCACCAGATCGCGGTGCGCATGAGCTACCTGGACGGCTACGGCACGACCAAGGCCCAGGCGACCTACGAGGACGCCTCCCAGGACCAGTACGTCGAGCTGGTCAACACGGCGGCCCTGACAACGGCGCCGCGGACGAACGCCAGTTGTCCACGCGGCGAGCGGCCGGACGGCACGGCGCTGGCCCAGATGACGCTCAACATGCTCGACACCCGTGCGAAGGCGCGCGAGATGGCGGACGGCCGCAACATCTTTGGCTACAACATCGAGTTCACGCCGGCCCGCCCGTTCCGCACGGCGTTTGGCAGCAACGACACCGGCATCCTCAACGAGGCGCGCCAGGCCGCCCAGTACGCCAAGCAGTTGCAGAGCGACGAGCAGCAGGCGACGCGTGACTTCGACCAGCGCCAGCAGCAGCTTATGGACCGCATCACCCAACTGCTCAACGGGCGCGAGTACGCCATCCAGGCCGAGGCGGGCTGCGACCGCATCGCCCACAACCCGGACGGCACGCCCGTCTTTGCCACTGACGAGGCGTACTACCAGTGCGTCGCCGACATGATGACCAACACGACGGCGTGTGATGTCGAAGCGGCCCCAAGCACGAATGGAGCGCCGGACGCCTTCGCCTCGTGCATCGACGCCACGGTGGACGGCCAGCCCCGCAAGCCCGATTGCAGCAACTGTCGAATCCTCATCAGCACCATGCGCCAGAGCCGCATCGAGTTGCGCCAGATCTACCTCCAATGGTACGCGGCTGAGCAGAAGGCGTTGAACATCAACCAACGGATCGCGAACGAGCAGTGGCGGAGCGCCTCCGTCTCCGGGGTAATCGCCGGCACACGCGTCGCCATGTCGGCCCTGGACTTCTCGGAGCAGATGGTGGATGCGATGACCGACACCGGCAACGCGCTGCGCGGCGGCTTGCTGGGCGGGATCGCGGCGAGCAAGACCCTGGTCCAGATGGCCGAGGACATCGGCGTCGAGAACATCAACAGCGCCGCCGAGGTGAAGAACGCCCTCCTGGACCTGGCCGAGGCGGTCACCGATGCCCTCATCGCCCAGCAGGAGTACAAAGCTAAGGAAACCGAGTACCTGGGCGTCATCGGCCAGACGGGCAACGACCTGGAGGAGACGCGGCGCGAGCGGGCCTACCTCCAGAACAGCCCGGCCAACGACCCCAGCTTCCGCCTGGTGCGCGACTCGGCCCGCCTGCAACTGGCGAACCAGCTTGAGTACTCGGCGCGGGTCAGCTACCTGGCCGCCCGCCGCGCCGAGTATGAGTACGCCGCTCGCCTCAGCGCCAGCAACTTCCGCATCTCGGACATCTACCGCGCCCGCACCGCCGACGACATCCTCCAGTTCCTCCAGCGCCTCGAGGCCATTACCAACAACATCCTCCAGGAGTCGTCGGACATCCAGCAAGAGGACCTGACCCTCTCGGTGGCGGTGCACGTCCTGGGCCTGACCGACCAGGCCCTGCAAGGGCAAACCCATCCCCGCTGCGCGACGCCGGGCGATGTGGCCTGCGTCCGCCGCGAGCGCTTCCGCGACTGGGTCGCCCAGAACACGCAGCTTGGCGCTGGCGGCAAGCCCGTTCTGAGCTTCACCCTCAACACGTCGGTCGCTAAGGGCGGGGTCTTCTCCAAGGTCGTGCCGCCTGATGACTACGAGCACTTCTGGCTGCACAAGGTGGGTGGCCTGGGCCAACCCAAGCCGACCAACACCGGCCTCGGCCTCAATCTGCTCACCACGCAACCCGGCGCCTTCGGCTACCGCCGCGTCGTGGTCACCCAGACGGGCCTGAGCGAACTACGCACCCGCGCCGGCTGCATCTTCAGCTATCGCCTCGTCCACCCGGCCGCCCTGGTGGGCCAGGAGTGGGCCTCGAACCAGACGGCGGAGGTCGTCGGCAGCGACTTCCGGGCCAGCATCAACGGCGCGACGGGGGGGCAGCCAACCGCCGCCTTCCTGGGTCGGCCCGTCGCGGCTACCGTCTGGAACGTTGAAGTGCGCTCCGGCGCGCCGGAGAACGGGCTGCCCGACCTGGACCTGAGCCAACTGACTGATGTCGAGTTGAAGTTCAGCACGACCCGCGCCTTCCGCCAGGCCGGCAGTCCGCCGCTTTCCGACTGCGTCCGCGCCGACTTCTAAGCCGCTCTCCCCCCGCGCCTGACCCGACACGGCGACGGCACGGGGGGAGGGTTGACCGAACAACTGGAGCGCTTCACCTATGAAGAGTCCTCTCCTCCTGCGGACCATGCTGAGTTTCCTTGTGGCCGGGCTGGTCCTCACCGCGGCAGCCGTGTTGCCGCTCAGCGCGTCGCGCGCGCAGCCCGTCGCCCCGGCGCCGCGCGTCGGCCAGCCGCTCCCCACGGCGGTCGATCTCAACGGTCAGTACAGCGGGAGCGTCAAGCTCGTCTGGGGCCTCACCGGTGTCTACAGCGATAGCCTCGCCACGCCCACTCCCAAGCCCGCCGGCGCGCCGCAGCCGCCGGACCTCGGCTCCATCGACCTGACGCTCCAGCTCAGCCAGTCGGGGACGACGGTCAGCGGCTACGTTGTCCTGGACAACACCATCGTCTTTACCCGCGAGCATACGATCCAGGCGACGCCCGTCGCGCCGACACCCGGCGCAGGCACGCCCACCCCCGCACCGCAGCCCCTCGGCGTTGGTCCGTATGTCAACGGCACGTTCGACGGGACGACGCTCCGCCTTGAGTCCGAGCCGTTCTCCCTCGTCGTGGGCGGCAAACGCATCACCCGCCAGTTCCGCCTGGTCACGACCGTCGTCCCGACCGATGGCGGGCGGCTCGTGGGCGAGTACCGCGAGACAATGTCCGGTTACGCGCTGCGGCCGGCCACCGTCCTCGGCGGGTTCGACCTCAGCCGCCCCGCCACCGGCCCGACCGGCTCAGGCCGCTACTCGATTTACCTGCCGCTGGTCAGTCGGGGAGCGAATCTGTCTCGGGGACCGTGACCTGGCGCGTTAGAGCCGCGTCCGCCGCGCGCAGGACTGGCCCACCCGAAGGCGTGCGCCTCCGTGGTGGGCCAGTCCTTGGGCCACCGATGCGCGGCAGCCGCGAGGTGTCGTGGCTGTCGAGGAGGTTGAGCTGGACCTGGATGACCTGCCAGTCGTAGAGGTTGAGCAACTGCTGGACCCGGTGGCCAAACTGGACGGCGTCGTTGGCGGGGTGGGGGTCGTAGGAGCAGCCGATGATCTGCGAGACGGCGACGCGCTCGCCGTACAGGTGACAGGAAATTATATCCCGCCGTAAGTGTACGATCCTTTCCCAATTTGGCCTTCTTGACTTTGAGCCGTTTCAGGTGATAATTCCGCTCGGCGCACCATCTGTTATAATCCTGGCGTGGCGGCATGAAGATTTACCTCATGCCACACTGGGTCTGGTGAGGGGGTTCTATGTCTGTCGCGACGGCTCGTATGCTGAGGCCGTAAGACCATGCCTTGTCTAGATTGTGCCGCCACTTTGCGGCGTTGGAGCAAGCATGTCACGCTTCCCTGGCTTGATCCTGGTCGGCCTTATTCTCCTTGTTGTATTCCACATCCATGGTCGTCCCACGCTCACCATGACTCCCGACGCAAGTGGAGTCCCAACTCCACAACCAGTACCGCCCCTGTCGCCTCGGCAGTCCCCTGCCCCTCCGACCCCAACCCCCTCAACCTTTCTCTATGCCCCACTTGTTATGAACCAAGCCCTGCTACGTTACACGGTTTTTGCGCCGACTGTCATCCAGGAGCAAAGGCTACGTATCCCGCCTACGTTTCTCCCTTTGCTTCAGCTAGCCTCCACTATACCCAACTCTGGTCCCTTTGATCCGACGACGACCACGATTGCCCTGGAGAAAGTCATGGACTTTCCACCGGCGCCAGTTGGTGTGACCCATGCGAGTGATGGCAGCGGGCGTCTCTTTGTTTCGGACCAACGTGGCCTTATCTACATTCTCCGCAACGGAGCGGTTCTACCTGAACCGTTCCTAGATATTTCCAGTCGCGTCAAGTCCGATACGTACGAAGAGGGCTTCCTCGGACTGGCCTTTCACCCCCAATATCGGACCAATGGGCAATTCTTTGTCTACTACAACAATCGCCAGGGGGATGTGGTGCTTGCCCGCTTCAATGTGTCGCGTGACCCAGATCGCGCCGATGCCAATAGCGAAAGCCTGCTGTTGACTGTCACCAAGCCATTTTCGACGCACAATGCCGGGCAACTTGCCTTCGGCCCCGATGGTTACCTCTACATCGGGATCGGAGATGGGGGGGGCACCGGAGATCCGTTCGGCAATGCTCAGAACCTGAGGGTTCTGCTGGGGAAGATTCTGCGCCTTGATGTCGATCATGGTATGCCATACGCCATCCCTCCGACTAACCCTTTTGTCGCCTCAACGACCGCCCGCCACGAGATCTGGGCCTACGGGTTGCGTAATCCCTGGCGTTTCTCCTTTGATCGAGTGACAGGCAATCTCTATATTGGTGATGTGGGCCAAGGAAATTGGGAGGAGATCAACTTTCAGGCGTCAGCCGCCAGCGGTGGCCAGAATTATGGGTGGAACGTGATGGAAGGAAAGCACTGCTATCCCCCCGGCGCACGCTGTGACAGCCAGGCCTACACGCTGCCCATCGTCGACTATGCCCACCAGGGCTGCTCATCGGTGACAGGAGGCTATGTCTATCGGGGTCGTCTGTACCCACTAGTAGGCGCCTACTTATATGCCGACTACTGTCAGGGTCAGTTCTGGGCCTTGACACGTACGGGCGAAACCTGGGTGTCCACGCCGCTGCTGGATACGCAGCTATTGGTTAGCTCGTTTGGTGAGGATGAAGACGGGGAGCTTTATGTGACGACAGTCGACCCTGGAGGCTTCTATCGTCTGGTTGCTCGCGCAAGGTAGTGGGCCGCTCAACGTCCGCATGGTCAGACAAGGTAATATCACTGTCTTCACTCATCAAGCCGACAGGTGATGGGCGTACGACCCGATTTCAACCCTTTCTACACGCTATCGTTACCCTCCCACACTACAATGACAGTCGTCAAGGAGACATCCAGCGACTCTAGTCAGCCTCTCTGTAGCTACTGGAGATGCATCATGCCCTCTATACACCCATTTGGTCCTGCACCCACAGCCCCCAGGATTCTGGTGATGGGTGGGACGGGGATGCTAGGACACAAATTGTGGCAAACCCTCTCACCCCGTTTCGACACGCATGTCGCTGTGCGCTCGGCTTACCGCACTTATGAAAGCCTAGCACTGTTTGAGCCGCAGCGGTGGCACGCCGGCGTCGACGCCACCCACTTCGACACGATCCGAAGTGTGATTCAGTGTGTCATGCCGACGGTTACAATCACCTGTATCGGGGTCATCAAGCAGCGCGCCGATGCGACAGACCCCGTCGTTGCCCTTCAGACCAACTCCCTGTTTCCGCACTTGCTGTATCGCATGGCGCAGTCTGTCGGCGCGCACCTCATCCATATCAGCACGGACTGCGTTTTCTCGGGCCGACAGGGTCACTATGTAGAGAGTGACCTGCCTGACCCGCCTGATCTGTACGGTCGCTCCAAGTTGCTGGGCGAGATTGAGGCCGAGGGCTGCCTCACCCTCCGCACCAGTATCATTGGCCGCGAACTCGGCTCAGCCTATGGTCTCGTTGAGTGGTTCCTCGCCCAGGCAGGCGGCCGGGTGCGCGGTTTCACACGTGCAATCTACACGGGTATGCCCACCGTGACCCTTGCTTCGCTCATAGCTGAACTACTGTCGCGGGAGGCTCCTCTATCGGGCCTGTATCACGTGGCGGCGCCTCCCATCTCGAAGTACGACTTGCTATGCCTCATCCGAGAGGCATTTGGTGTATCCGTCGGGATCGATCGGGATGAGAGTTTTGTCTGCGATCGGAGTCTTATCGCCGAGCGCTTTCAGACGGCCACCTGTCTGTCGACACCATCGTGGCCCGCCATGATTGAAACCATGGCGGGCGACGCACCGTTATATCACAAGTGGAGAGAGCTATGCTAGATGTAACCGGCAAGCAAGTTCTGGTCACGGGAGGTACTGGCTCGCTAGGAAGCGTACTGGTCCGTCGGCTGATGAGCGGGGCGCATGGTACCCCCAGTCGCGTCATCGTCTTCTCCCGCGACGAGGCCAAACAGCACGCCATGAAGATTGCCTATCAGACGCACAGGAACGGTAGCGGTCACCCGAAGTCCGCGCCTCTCCGCTTCCAGTTAGGCGATGTCCGGGACTACAGTTCCCTTGTCGCTGCGCTCCGCGGGACGGATATTGTGTTTCATGTGGCGGCCCTCAAACAGGTCCCAAACTGTGAATACGCGCCGCATCAGGCCGTCATGACCAACATCCTGGGGGCCGCGAACCTTGTTCGCGCCATCGCCGACACGGCGCCGCAAGTGGAACTGGTGGTCGGGGTCTCGACCGACAAAGCGTGTGAGCCGGTCAACGTGATGGGGATGACCAAGGCAATCCAGGAACGCGTGCTGATCGAGGGCAATCTAGAGTGTCGGGGGACACGCTTCGTGTGCGTCCGCTATGGCAATGTCATTGCTTCGACGGGTTCGGTCGTCCCGCTCTTCGTCCGCCAGATCCAGGAGGGGGGGCCGCTTACGCTGACCCACACGCAGATGACCCGCTTCTTGATCAGCCTGGACCGCGCCGGCGACTCCATCTTTGCAGCGGCCGACACTGCCCTCCCCGGCGAGACCTACGTCCCCCGGATTCCGGCGGCGCGGGTGGTCGATATCGCACATGTGTTGATGAACGGACGCGATATCCCCATTCTCCATCTGGGCATCCGCCCGGGCGAGAAGATACACGAGGTCCTCGTGTCAGAGACGGAATGTCCGCGCACGAGGGAACACCACGGGCATTACGTGATTAGCCCCATCTTGCCCGAACTGTGTGAGCATCCGCCGCTCGTCCCGGCGCTCAGCGAACCCTACACCTCGCAAAACGTCACGTGTGACATCGAGATGCTGGCCGAGTTGCTCCACGATTGCATCCCCGGCCTGCCAACCCGCCAACTGGCCTTCGCAGGCTAGCAGGCCGTAGGAAACGAGGCACATGACGATGTCGACGTCACTCAGGCTCTCGGAGAGCAGCCAGGCCTTGCTGCGCTGCCCTATCTGCCACTCCCGCCTGTCCCTGGTGGGGAATCAGTTCCACTGTACAGGTGAACACTGTCAGGCTCGCTTCCCTATCGTGGACGGCGTGCCGATTCTGCTCAACGAGGCGCGCAGCGTCTTCTCAATAGACGACTTTGTCCGTCACCGGGCCACGACGTTTCGGTCAACGGCTCGCATCGAGCGCTGGCTGGCGCGAGTTGTGCCGGAGCTTGGCGTCAATCTTAAGGCGAAGCAGAATTACGAGCGGTTGACGAGGCTCCTGCTCCAGAGGACCTCCCATCCCAGGGTGCTGGTCATTGGCGCCATGACGGTGGGCCGCGGCATGGCCAGCATGCTGGCCGAGCCGGCCATCGAGTTCATCGAGACGGATGTCGCGCTTGGTGAGCGCACCATGCTGGTCGCGGACGGCCACGACCTGCCTTTTGAAGACGGGTCGTTTGATGGCGTCGTTATCCAGGCCGTCCTCGAGCACGTCGTCGACCCCTCGCGCTGCGTCGAGGAGATCCACCGCGTGATGGCTGATGGCGGCCTGGTCTACGCGGAGACGCCGTTCATGCAGCAAGTCCACGGCGGGGAGTACGACTTTACGCGCTTCACCTACCTGGGGCACCGCCGCCTGTTTCGCGGCTTCTCAGAGATTGCCAGCGGGGCCGTATGCGGGCCGGGGATGGCCCTGGCGTGGTCGGTCCAGTATTTCCTGCTGAGCTTTGTCAACTCCAGCCTCTGGCGGCTGGGCATCAAGGCGCTCACCCGCCTGACGCTGTTCTGGCTCAAGTACTTCGATTACTACCTCATTGATAAGCCGGGCGCGCTCGACGCGGCATCGGGTATGTACTTCCTCGGCGCGAGGAGCCAGCACGTCCTATCCGACCGCGAACTGATCGGTCTCTACCGTGGCAGCGGTGACATCTTGCCGCTCGACACGGCGGCGCAGCAGGTACTCGTTCCCTCCTGAGGCCCTTGTGAGCCGGAAGCCGACGCTGCGACATCGCCTGGGACGGCTCATCCTGGCCCTCAGTGGGTTGGTGGCCTTGCTGTTCCTCCTGGTACCCGACACGACGCTCCTGGTGTATGCCCTGTTCGTCGTCGCCGTCTTCCGCTGGCCGCGTGTCGAGGAGCGCGCGTTGTCGCGGGCGGCCGTCCTCCACCAGCCGCGCCCCCGTGCCGTCTATGCCCTCTTCGCGGGGTTGGTGATCGTCACCGCGATAATCGGCGAGAGCCTCACCTGGTTGGGCGAGTATCTCAAGTGCACTCCGACCCCAGCCCTGCTCCACCCACAGCTCATCCCCGACCTGCTCCTCGGCTTCGCGTTCTATGGCGGCTGGATTGTCGCCTGGCTCATCTTGCTGCGCTTCTTTCAGTTTACCGTGTGGCAGGTGATGTTCATCCAGGGCGTTTACGGCATCCTGGTCGAACAGGAGGGCCAGGTCTTCATCCAGGGTCTCACGGACCTCCCGTTCGGCCCGCTGGGCTGGCTCTATCCGTTCGCGGTGTACGCCGCGATGGTGGCGCTGCCATTTCTCCTGGTGCGGTCACTGCTGAGGCAAGAAGGCAAGCGCAACGGCTGGATCAAATACCCCATCGCCTGGCTGCTCATCACGCTGAGCACGCTACTCGTCTTTGCCTTGTGGTTCAACCTGGTGTCTAGCCTGGGTCTGATCCCAGAACATCGTCCGATCTGCCAATCTCCGCTGTTCTAACCCCACGCACCGTTTCCGCCAGAATGAGTAGCCACAGCACGACCTGGAGGATATGGGGCCCAATATAGGGCGCTGTCAGCGCCAGGGCCAGGTAGCTGGCCACCGCGAGGCCGATGAGGCCGTGGACCGTGCGCAGGTAGCGCCAGCTGAGCCACCCAAACCCAGCCAACAGCGCCAACTGGACGAAGACAAGCTGGCGTCCTGCCCACAGGTGCCAGGCCATGCGCACAGGCAGTTCGTAGTCGACGACGTTCAAGGTCGCCGCCCCCGTGGTATTCAGCGCCTGGTAATTCTCACGCGGCACATAGGAGACGGCCCAGAGAAAGGCCTGAGCATCCCAGCCCAGAAAGGCCAGGATAGGCACGAGGGCCGTGGCCGCAGCGAGAGCCATCAGGACCAACACGTCGCGCGGCCGACGTTGGCGCAGCGCGAAGGCCAGCAGGGGGGGCGCGCAGTAGAGGGCCACCGGCATAGCGCCGAGAGCCACCCCATAGCCGGCTGCCGCTAGGCGGTCGCGCTGTACGGCAATCAGAGTGAACGTCAACACCATGGCCAAGTTGAATAGCTGGAATTCCGTCTGCTGGTCCAGGCTGACACTGAGCGGTAGGCAGTAGAATACGCCCAGGGCTAGCATGACGCTCTCCCGTGTCTCGTTCCGTATCGGGAGCACCCGCGCAGTAGCCCACAAGGTGAACAGAATCACCAGGGAGATCACGTCATTGGTCAGCCGGATATCCAACCGAGCGACATACGCCGGCACATAGCTCAGGAAAGTCCAGGGCAGGTAGGGCATGGGGTTCTTGTGGGTGCCAAAGTCAAAGTACGCATAGGGGGTCTGGCCCGCCAGGAAGCGCTGCAGTCCGCCCAGGATGACGAACATGTTGTCGGAGTGCGCCGGGTCAGACGGGATCAGCACGAACCACAGGGCGCGGACGGCGAGGCCGCCCAGGAGCAGCAGGGCCATCAGCACCCGCGTCGAGGGCGGGCGACGGACGAGCCAGAGTAGCAGCCCGCCTCCCGCCAGGATCAGGACAGCGCCCGCTCCGAGCCAACCCGGCGCCACGCGCCGCTCAAGCCCGAAGAAGCCCACGGTCATGAGCCGCGAGACGATCTCAAAGGCAAAAGCCCCCACCACCGCTAGGGTGGCGATCCGCCGCACCCCGACGGTCGTCATGGCGGGGGTCAGTGGGCCGCGCGACAGGAGGAGCACACCCATCGCCGCGCCAAAGACGAGCCACGTCCCCGTGTACCAGACGACAGAGGGAATCGGCAACAGCGACACCGGGACAGACAACTGGCCCGGGCGCGGCTGCCACTTTGTAAACGAAAAGGATACATAGTAGAGAAGTTCCAGCCCGACCAGCAACAGAAACCGCCCGGTCGTGCTCTCTATTACCCAGTGAGCCGCGCGCCGGCCCAACCAGGCGCGGCGCGTGAGCGCGTGTTCATGGAGAGGGCGCGTGGCGAGTCTCACCGGGTCTGCTCCCTCTGGCGCGGACTGCGCCAGTTTTCCTGGATGCTGTGCAGGAAACTCCCCTTCTGCCGGGCTAAGGAGAATTCGGTCTCACAGTTCGTCCAGCAGTGGCACTGCCAGGCCGCGATGGGGGCCCGGATATCTGCCGCCTGCTGGGAGAACCAGATGTCATCAAAGCGCTGCCGACGGATGTTGCCGATAGCGTGGGGGATGAAGATACAGGGGTGAACGTCCCCGTTATGGGCCAGGAAGAACGAGTGCGTGCCCGAGTAGCACTCCGCCGTCCGATGCGGGCGCTCAAAGTAGTCCAGCAGCCCGGTGTAGAAGGCGATGCTCGCGTAGTTGACATTGGCGACGCGCGCCAGCGGACTCTGGTCGGCCACCAGACGGCGATTGAGCTCCTGGACGACCGGCGCCACCGCGTGTTGTGTCTCCGGCGACCAGATGGGCAGGCCCTCGTTGCGGAGGTACGTAGACTCGTGAGCCAGGCGGTACATAAAGCCGATGCCCAACTCGCGTGACAGCTCGTAGCAGCGCAGGGCGTCCTGCATGTTGGTGGGGGTGACGGTGTGACTGATGCCCAACTCCACGCCGGGTGTCTTGGCCTTCAACAACTCAACCGTCTTGAGGACTCTCTCGAAGTTGCCGGGTACGCCGCGTACGCGGTCGTGCGTTTCCCGGTAGCCGTCGAGGGAGATACCTATGGACAGCCCCCGAGCGGGGTGGGCGGCAACAATCTCCGCCGTCAGGTCCGCGATTCGGTCGGGCAGAAGGCCATTGGTCACGAACCCCAATTGCGCCTTCGGGAAGTGGCGATAGAGCGCTTCACACACCGCCACAATGTCGCGGCGCAGAAACGGCTCGCCCCCCGTGATGCCGATGCTCAACACATCCTTGAGCGCGGGCGAGCCAAACAAGTTCTGCTCCAACTCCTCCAACGTGATCTCTTCACTCAGCGCCAGCTTCTTGCTATAGGTCCAAATATTACAGAAAGTACACTTGCTGTTGCACCAGCCGTTCACGGCGAACAGGAATCGCTTGACGTGGGTCGTCGCCGGCTTTTCGAGGAGCAGGTCGTGGTACGTGACGGCAACGCCCCTGGCTTTGGCGATAACGTCTTTCATCGTTCCCTCCTCTGCCCAATCCCTCTCATCTCCCATCCCCCCTCACAACCGCCCGCAGCCCATCCCCGATGACGTCCCAGGCGTAGCGTTGTTCGACGAGCTTGCGTCCTGCCTCGCTCAGGCGCAGCCGCAACGCGGGTGAGTGGAGAACCTTGACCACGCTATCGGCAAACGCCGCCGGGTCGTCGGCCAGGAGGATATCCTGCCCGTGGGTTACCTCTAGCCCCTCCGCCCCGACCGACGTCGACACGACGGGCGTCCCCAGCGCCATGGCCTCCATAATCTTCAGGCGGGTGCCGACGCCGAGGCGCAGCGGCACAATCTCCGCCCGACACGCCTGAATGACGGAGCGCACATCCGGTAGATAGCCCGTCATCACGAGGTTGGGCGCCTGTCTCACGGCGGCTGGCGCTCCACTGCTCTCCCCTGTCACCATCAGCTTGACCTCCGGGGCGTGGTCCAACACGCGCGGCCAGATGGCATCGCAAAAATACACCAGAGCGTCGCGGTTGGGTTCGTAGCTCAGCGAGCCGCAGTGGGCGAGGCACAGCGGTGCGTCCGCCACGAGGGAGTAGGGATTGAGCGCGATGTCGACCCCATTCGGGACGACGCTGACGTGGGCCGCGGGCCGCAGCAGCTTCAGCAAGGCGGCGCGATCGACCGACGACGGGACTGTCCATACGTCTACATGCTCGTGCAGTGAGCGCATGTAAGCCGCCCACTTGAGGATGCGGAGCCAGGCGTAGGGGCGAGCAAGCGTGGGCTGAAGCCGCAGCCCGCGGCGAAGATACAGGACATACTCGGCGGCGATGTCCACCATGCGCCTCACCTGCGGATAGGGCCGCACATATTCACCCAGCACAGGATCGGTGGCGAGGAGCAAGTCGGGCGTCCAGTGGTCCAGCCACCTGTCGAGGAACCGACGCGCGCTTGAGCCGGGCGCGCCGCGGTAGACATCGCGGGGTAGCGGGGACAGCCACGCTGCTAACGAGCCGCGATCGTGGACGGTGGACCACGGGGCGGGCGTGACCTCGATGGGTGGCCCCAGCACGGCACGCAAGCCGGCCAGGTCGGTGTCGCTCGCTTGGGGACACAGCACCCTGACCTCGTACGCGCGGGCGAGTTGCCGCGTCAGGTGAACCATGCGCATCCGGCCGCCGTTGTTGACCGGATAAGGCAAGCGGTGGTAGAGGAGCATGACCCTCATGGCGACGGCTTCTCCACTGGCGCTACCCTCAGACCAACAAGCGGCACGTCAGTCTGCCCAAGCCGCCGCAGGGTCAGCCAAGTCGTTAGGGCGTATGGGACGAGCACCAGCCCGCAGCCCGCGCAGTAGACGATAGCCACCCCCACCGCTCCCCACACGGGCGCGACGAGCCGGTAGCCGACAGCTACGCCGACCAGTTGGACAAGGCTCAGCAGCGCGATAATGCGGGGCCGGTCCACCGCCATGAGGAGCGCGAGAGCGGGCCATGTCATGATCTGGGCGCTATAGGCGAGGGCCAGCACCTGAAAGACACGCGACGTATCGGCATACTGTTCACCATAGACGAGGCGTACGATGAGCGGCGCCACGACAACCACCGCGCCAGCGCCCACTAATGTCACAATGGTAACGCGACGGCTCACGGAACGTACATAGGGACCCAATCGTCCCTGGACCGCGAGCCGGCTGAAGCGGGGCAGCAACACCGCCCCGAGCGCCGGCGCAGCGACCGCCAACGGCAGCGCCAGCGTCCGCGCCGCTGCGTAGATGCCGGTTGGCTGGGGGCCGGCGAGATGGCCGAGGGCCAGCACGTCCAGACTGTTCGTCATGACACCGACCAGCGTCGCCAGGATGAACCAGCGCGCGAAGACGAACAGCTCGCGCATCGTCTCGGCGGCCCAATGGGTGGTCCCGGCCCAGGCTCGCCAGGCCGCCCACGCGCTCAACCCACAACCCACATAGGCGGCGATGGTGAAGGCCAGTAGCGCGGCGACCAGGGTCAGGCGACCCGCAGCGGCCAGGAGAGCAATCGGACCAAGGCGCACCGCGGCGAGGGCGACATTGACGGCGAGAATGTGCCCGAACTGCTCGCGCGCCTGGAGCGAGGCTATCATGAACTCGGTCATGCCAAGGCCGACGGCCGCAACCGCAGCCCAGCGGATGGGGAGAATGAGTTCGGGCTGCCCAAGACGCCGGCCCACAATGGGGTCGACGAGACTCACAGCGAGGAGCAGCAAGGCCAGGCCAACGACCGCCTTCGTCAAGCTGGCGACGACGAGCACACCCCGCGCCCTGGCCGGCTGCGCCACCCAATCTCGGGCGCTGAGGCGTACCGCCGACAGGTCCAGCCCCGCGCCGGGTATCTCCGAGAGCAACATGGCGGCAATCAGGGCAAACGAGTAGAGGCCGAAGTCCTGCGGCCCGAGCAGCCGAGCGACGAGAATCGAGACCAGGAAGCTAGCGGCCTGACCGACCATACGCGAACTGAACATCTGCGCCGTCGGCCAGAGCAGACCGAGCCTGCGCTTGAGCGTCATCCCTCGCTCCAGGAGCCGCTTAAGCACGTGTCGCCTCCGCCGCTGCGGCACGCTGGTCAGCGGCAATCCGAGTCAGCGCGCCGATCACGGCCAGCACCACCCAGCAGTAGCGGTAGCTCGTGTTCAGGGCTGGGTAGAGGAGGATGGTGAACGCCTGCATGACCCAGGCGATCTCTACGGCCGAGGCCAGGTCCAGTAGCGCTGCCTGCTGCGTAGCCCGAAAATGAGCCTGCGCGACACGCACATGGCGCCACGCCATGACCACTAACAGCACGACCAAGCTCAGCCCGCCGATGCCCAGTTCGACGGCTACCACCAAGTATGCATTGTGAATCGGCAAGGTGAAGCCGGGCAGAGCGATGCTCGACGGCGCGTAGATGCGCCATAGTGTCTGGTGCTGCTGGAGACCGACGCCCGTCCAGAAGTAGTCGAAAAACATGCGGAGCGCGATGGGGATTACCTCGCGCCGCCACCCCCCAGCCGTACTCGCATCCCCTACCAGCCACTCACTGGTGATAGAAAGCACGCGCACACGAAGCGGCTCGAAGCTGGCTAGGGCGATGAGGGCCACGAGCGAGCCTACGGCCAGGAAGGGGACCGCGCGCCGCCAGCCGAGCCGCGCGGCGAGGGACGGGACGACGATAAGGAGCGTGACCACCATTACACCGCGCGTCAGGCTCAGCAGCATGCCGCCAACGATCGCACCGAGGGCTGCCCATCCCACGACACGTCGTAGCGAGGATGTCTGGCGGAGCGTCCAGAAGGCGATCAAGGGGATGAGGACTTGCATGCTGAGACCGAGGTAGTCCGGGGTGCCAGCGAGGCTCTCGACGCGGGTGGACCCATCCCATTCCGCCAGGGATGTATTCGCCTGAAGGTAGGGATTATAGAGCAACGAGGTCGAGACAATCCACACGAATGGATGTTTGAACTGGATAAAGGCAATGAGCGCGATCACAACGCCAGAGACCAACATGGCGGTCACCAGACGTTGGACGACGCGGCCTGACGTCGCCAAGGTAGACATCGTCCAATACAGGGCAAGATAGCTGGTCCACGAGAGGGCGACACCGAGATTGGCGCGCAGCCCCACCTTCAGCGTCGAGAGCCAGATGACGCCAATCAGCAGCGTCAGAACCAGGAGGAGAGGGTCGCGGGGTATCAGCCGCCGGCGTGTGGCCAGCGCCCAAAGCAGCGTCGAGCCTGTCACCGCCATGCCTACGAGCTTGATGGCCTCAAAGGGCCACTGCGCAATCATGGCCGCCGTGAGAAGGTATAGGCCGAGGTGGGGCGCGCTGAGGATCAATGCGCCGCCGCCCAGCGCGGCCAGAGCCAGCGCCGCGCGGGCAGGCGTACCAGTTATTAGGAGCGCCACTGCTAGCAGACCGGCCGCTCCCCCTAGCAGCAGGGTCAGAGACAGGGACGGCGCGACCATCCTCCGCCGCGAGACCACGTCAGTCACCCGCCACCACCTGCTCTGCCCGCCTCACGACCTGGTCGGCCACCACGCGCACATCGAAATGCTGTTCGGCGTACTGTCGGCTCGCTTCGCCCATCCGCCGCATGGTATCCTGATCCTGGAGCAGTTGGAGAACTGCGACCGTCAGGGCCGACGAGTCCATGGGCGGCACGAGCAGACAGCTAACACCATGCTGAACCGCGTCCGGTGTCCCGCCAGTCGCCGTGGCGACAACGGGCCGGGCCGTTGCCATCGCCTCTAGCAGGGCCACTTGCATTCCCTCGCGCAGCGAGGGCGAGACGATGATGTCGGTCGCGTGCAGCACGGTCAAGAGATCAGGATAATAGCCCGTGACGAGGACATTGTCCGCTAACCTCTCGGTGGCGACCTGCCGCTCCAGGACCGCGCGTAAGCCTCCTTCGCCCCGCCAGGCCTGCCCTTCGTCGCCGACGATGAGATAGAGAACATCGGGTATGACACGGCGAATCTCGGTTAGCGCCTGGAGCATGTAGGTGTGCCCTTTGTTGAGGGACAGGCGGCCGAGGGTGGTGAGCACCGGCCGCTGGAGGTCAATACCCAGCGTCTGCCGCGCGGCAGCCCGCTCGACTGGTGATGGTGGGCGGAGTTGATCAGTGTCGACAAAACTGGGTACGACGTCGACGCGTTGGGCGGGCAGCCGCCAGGCCCGCAACTCGTCGTGCTGAGCGTGGGAGTTGGCATGAACATGATCAAAGAACCGAAACATAAGTAGGCTGCTCATCTCCTCCACCTGGTACCACCATGTGTTCAGGGCAAGCCGCCCGTAGTAGAAACCGATGAGGCGAGCGTGGGTGAGACGACTGGCGACGAGGGCCGCTACTTCGCTTTTGAAGCCGTGGGTATGGATGACATCCGGCTGGAAGCGCTGGATGATCGCCCTGAGTTGCGGAAAGAGCGACATGTCAAACGTCCCCTTCGTCACCAGCACATAACTCTCTAGCCCACGTCGCAGCGCCTCCTCGTGTAATGCGACTGTGGGCGGGTCACCATCCCAGAGATTAATGATGACGTAGCGCACGCCCCGCTGCCCGAGTTGCTCGGCCAGGGTCAGAATAAGGTTTTCAGGCCCCTGGATGCCGCAATCGCAGCTTCGGATAGACAGGATGGTGCGCAGACGACCCTCGGCCGGGTTGAGCAGAGCTGACGAATGGGGGCGGGTTATAGGGGTTGGAGTCATAAACGCTACTCCACCAGGGCGAAGCCCAACAGGGTCAGGCCGGCGCGGCTGAGCCGCTCTTTTGCCCGCCGTAACGGCTGCGGCGCATCCACGCCGCTCTGGACGAGCAGGATAGCCGTCTTCACATGGGCGGCTAATAGCAAGGCGTCCGGTAGCGAGGCCTGGTAAACCGTGTGATAGACCACGGCATCGAACTGCTCGGCCAATCTCCGCGTGACCTGGACGGCCGATGGCAAACTCAGTAGTCCGGACGCGGCGCGCGGCGACGAGCCCGCGCTCAATAACCAGAGGTGGTCTCGTACCGGGAAGCAGGCGGGCGGGTCGCTGGGATAGTCCAGCGACTCGCTGAAGCCGGGCGAACGTGGCAGCGAAAAGACCGAATGGAGCATGGGCTGGCGCACGTTGGCATCGACCAGGACGGTTCTGCGCTCTTCCTCTGCCAGGGCCAGGGCCAGCCCGGCGACAACCAGGGCACAGTTCCAATCCGACGCGAGGCTGACCACAAGCAGGGGGGCGATGGGGGTGTTCACCGAAGGCAGAGCGAGACTCACGCGCAACGTTCGGCAAGCATCCATAAGGGGTGAGCCAGGTTCCAGTTCGGCTGGCGCCCCAGGCCAATTCTCCCCCTCCTCCGTGTGTTGTCCTCTGCTCCCACTGCGACCGCGCCGGCCCAACTGCTCTTTCCTGGTGCGCGGCCCCTGGAGGGCCTTATCATCAACCGTCACGCTTCCCCCAGGCTACGCTCCTCGGCGCGCTCGCCCGCCACCACTCCCTGACGTGGGCACAACACTCAGCAGCGCTAGCTGCAAAGCGGCTTCGGCTTCCTCCGCTGAATGCACAGCCAGGTCCATCTGATGGCGCACGAAGATCAGACCAATCACCATCACCAGACCCGCCACGACTCCAATGAGACCCCACATAATCTTGATGGGATAGCTGGGGTAGAGCGGCGGACGCGCGGCATCAATGATGCGCACCTGTGTGACAGTGCGCGCCTCTTCCAGGCGTGCATCGGACCACAGCGAGACCCGACGATTGTAGATTTCAGTCGCGCTGAGGAGATCCTGGTTGAGAGCGGCCAGACGCGTGTCCTGCGCCGTCAGGGCACGTAGGTCCTGCTCTCGGCTTCGCATCTGGTCTTCGAGATAGCTTTGCCGCGTCTCCAGAGCAGCGATGTCTTGTTGCAGTGAGAGGGCTTGCTCCTGAACAGTCTGGTAGACGAGGTTCGGGCTTGACATACGGGCGACACTGCTGGCGGGGGAGGCGTTGTCCTCCGTGGACTGCACGGTGATCCACTGTGAAGGCGTATTCTTTAGTTGCTGCTGGGCAACTTCGAGCCGGCGTCGCGTCTCGTCCAACGCCCGCTCGTTCTCCCCCTGCGCGCTCCCTTCCAGTTGATCGTGGCGCACCTCAAGGGCTGCGATATCCTGCTGCAGCGTCGCGATGCGCTCGCGGAGCGACTGATAGAGCGGGTTCTGGGCGAAGACCCGCGACTCGGCCTTCGCGGCTGGTTGACCTGTACCCTCGTAGGTCTGGACGGTGGTCGTCTCGGGGACGAGCGAGTTGAGCTGCGTCTGGATCTCGGTCAGCCGGCGACGGTTCCCTGCCAGGTCAACCTCGTTTTGGCGGACCGCCGCGCGGGCCGTCTCCAGGGCCGTGATGGCGCTGCGCACCGACTCATTAGCAGCCACGCGATTGTCCACCATATACTGTAGCATTGCCTCACGGGCGCTCTCCACGCCGTGCTGCGCGCTCTGCATCTGAGTCTCGAGAAAACGTGTCCGCTCGCTCGCCGCCGTGGCGGCCAGGCGACGCGACTGTGCCAGCAACGCCTGAACTGAGGAGTTCGCTACCCTGGCGGCCATCTGCGGGTCATTCCAGACCGCGCTAATCTTTACATAGTAGCTACCATTCACCAGTTGGGCCGAGAGGGCACTGTTGACGGCGGAGGCGAGCGCCGAAGAGTCTTCCTGGTGGGCGACGTACCCGTAGCGCAGCCAGGTCCACACATCCCGTGCGAACTCGCTCACGCGCTGCTTGAGAGCGGCGAGGCCCACCGGCGGGGAGGCAGGGGTGACGTTGAGATCATTGACAATCCACTGGCCAACTTCCTGGCTACCCAGGCCCTCGATCACATTCTGCACGAGCAGTTCCGCAGGATCGCGCAATCCAATCGCCGGGCTATTTGGTCCGCCAGGGGTGCGAAGCGTTACGGTGCTGGGTTCGACTTCGTCGGGAATGAGCTGGACGGTGGCAACCGCCACGTAGCGCGGGGCGACGACGTAGGTTGCCGCGAACGCCAACACGGCGGCGACCAGGGGAATCAGAACCAATTGCCAGCGATAGGCCGCCAGAATCTCAAGATAGCGACGCAGTTCCACTCATCCTCCGCCGCACCAGGACAATCCAAAAGAACGATAGCCAGGAGCCGTAGACAGCATTCGGGAAGCACCCGAAGAGCCAATCGACCAGAGGCAGGACGGGCCGCAGGATGTGATAGCGCCGCAGCGTGGTCCAGGAAAAGAAACCTCGTAATGGGAGAGGTTCGGTCCAGTCGACCTGGCCTGTTGCCCAGCACAGCCGCTTGACATCGCCATACGACAGCAGGAACCTCTCCCAGGGCGAGTGAAAACGCGCGAAACGCACGTTCTGTACGTGCCCGATATCGATGGGAATGGTGCGGTTTAGACCGCTCAGCAAGACATAGCCTCCGGGCTTGGTGACTCGTAGCAGCGAATGGAGCGCCTGGAGACGCTGAGCTTCATAATCCTCGGTCACCGTCGTCGTATCGCCGACGACACCGATGTGCTCCAGGAGATTGAGCGCCAGGACGAAGTCGAAGGCTGCGTCAGGGAATGGCAGGTTCAGGACATCGGCGCGCGCCAACCGTTCGCGATAGCGACGCATCGACCAGCGCTGGACACGGTTGCCGCAATCGACGCCCCACGTCGGGTAGCCGGTTTCGTTCAAGAAATCGACGTCGGCGCCCAGCCCGCAGCCGGCCGAGAGCAAGGCGCTGTGACCCGGAGCATAGTGGAGCCGGTCGAGCAGCGGCAGGATAAACCGGCGGGCCAGCCCAATCTCATACTCCTCTTCTTTGGGCGCCTCGTAGCTGAGCCAGCGCTGCTGTTTCTCGGGTGTCTGCATCCACCAGTCGTCGAACGTGCGGTTGGGACCCGCAAAGTCGACATAGGCCGTGTCGAGACGGGGGTACGTCGCGCCACAGGCGCTACACCGGAGCGCTGTGGCCATCGCCAGCAGGTCCCCGTGGCAGGCCGGGCAGACGTAGGGAATGGCAGGCGAAGCAGCCAGGCTATTCTCCTTGCCCTTGATCGGCCAGTCAGCCCTGGCTGTCCATAACTCAGACATTTGTTGTCTCCTCACGCCGTAGCGAGGCTTCCTTCGCTAGCCCAGCATAGTGCTTCCCGGTGCTTGGCAGCGAACGGGCTTCCGCGTCACACTCTTCGTAGACCGCTACGACTTGGCTCGCCAGCCGCTCAGGTTGGAACTGCTGGCTGCGCTCGTAACCGGCGGTCTGTAGGTGACGGCGCAAGGCCACGTCATTGAGGAGGCACGACAACGCCTGCGCGATTGCCTCAGTATCCAGCGGGTTCACGAGCAGCGCTGCGTCGCCGACAACCTCTGGCAGGGACGTCAGATTAGACACGACAGTTGGCGTTCCACATGCCATCGCTTCTAGGGGGGGATAGCCAAACCCCTCCGACGACGACAGGAAGGCGAAGGCGTCCGCGCCGCTATAGAGCGCCGCGATATCCTCTTGCGCCACTTTACCCGTGAAGAGAATGTCCCCGTTGCGGGCCAAGGCGCGGCCAAGCTCAACGATAGGTTGAGCGAGCCAGCCTAGACGACCGGCGATGACCAGGCGTGGCGCTGCCTGTCTCTCGCGCAGAGTTGCATAGGCACGGATCAAGCGGTCGATGTTCTTCTTTGGCTCGATGACACCCAGATAGAGCAGGTAGGGACCGCTGATACCATAGCGACGCTGCGTCCGCGCTAGGGCGTCTACATCCGTCACGCGGGTCAATGTCGGGTCGAGCGCCGGATAAATCACGCGGATTTTCTCGTGGGCGACGTGATACAGGCGCATCAAATCCTGCGCTGAGTGGCGCGAGGAGGTGATGATGCGAACGGCGCGCCGGACGCTAGTCCGCACGAGCAAGGTTAACCGCCAGCGCATGGCTCGGGTGTACGTTTGCGGTGTTGTCTCCCACGAGAGATCGTGAACCGTCAACACAACGGGACAGGGACACCACGGGGGCGCCCACCCCTGGGCGTGGAGCAGATCGACACGCTGGCGCAGCAACTCCAGGGGGAGCGTCACCGGCACCCGGAGCCAGGCGTTGTAGGGGCCGACCATGCGCGGGGTGATGTGAGAAACCCGTGGCATCTGCTCGAAGGCAGCTCGTGTGGCCAGGTAGGGATAGAACTGGTGCGCTGTGGTCAGGCCAGCCAGACCTACCAGGAGATTGCGGGTGTAGGTGGCGGGGCCACAGCTCTTGACACCAATGAATTCGGCGGTGATCCCGACGCGCATCAGGCCGTCCTTGTCCGCCGCAGTGCCCAGCGGAGTTGCTCGACCGTAAGAACGACCAGAGCGCGGCCCGATAGGCCGACGATGGCGGCGAGGTGGTTGGGCTGCCACGGATGTGTGACGTGCCACTTTCGGTAGTAGAGATAGGCGCCGCGGTGGAAGGCAATAATGGACTTGAGGCTCTGGCGCTGTCCGGTCCGGCTTCCTCCCTTGTGCTCGTCGTGGATAATCCTCGAGGCGGGCACACAATGGACCTCGTAGCCGGCGGCCCAGAAGGCGCGGCACCAGTCGACATCATTCCAGTAGAAAAGCCGCTCATCCATGAGGCCCGCCGCCTCAATCGCCTCTCGGCGCGCCAGGAGGGCGCAGCCAGAGACCGAGCCAACCGCGAACGGACGCGTAAAGTCCTGATCTAGGTACACTAGGTAGCGTCGGGAGAAGCGGTTGTTGGGAAACAGGCGCGTCAACACGGAATGTCGACCAAACAGCGCCGCCATCGGGGTTGGGAGACTCTTGACCGATCCCTGCACCGTGCCGTCGACATTGAGCACCTGGCTGCCCGCCGCCCCCACGTGGGGGTTAGCCGCCAGGTAATCCACTAGGCTATCCACTGCGCCCGGCAAGATGATGGTATCGCTGTTGAGCAGCCATAGGTAGTTCCCCTGCGCCAGCCGCATGCCCTGGTTGCAACCTCCGCTGTGACCGAGGTTACGCCGATTGGCAATGCAACGGACATCAGGGTAATCGCGCTGCACCATCGCGACGCTGCCATCCGTGGACCCATTATCGACGACAATGACTTCCAGGCTATGCGCTGGCGTCGACGCGAAGAGTGTCTGGAGCGTGCGACCCAGCAAGGCGCACGTGTTGTAACTGACCACGATCACGGAGACATCGGCGCTGTATTGCGCGCGGAGCCAGGCCCCATCCGCAGCCCCTCTGCGCAGGCTAGGCGGGGGAAGGGCGAGAATTTCGCTCATCCGACCAGATCCTCGGTGAGTATCGGCTGGAGCGCCATGTGCGTGTTGAACCAGTGGGCTGTTGCCTGTAGCCCTTCATCGAGAGAGTGGATGGGGGCGCCACCCAATGCGGCCAGCGGTTCGCAACTCCCAACCCAGCGCTCGGGATCACCCGGCCGGGTGCTGCCGGTAAATGCGATAGTAGCCTCGGCCTGATGGACACGGATGATCCGTTGGGCCAGGTCTGCCGTTGAGGTTCCTACGCCTGAGGCGACGTTATAAGCAAAGCCATCGCCTCGCCCACGTGCGGCGACGGCCAGGAACGCCCGCACCACGTCCGCCACATACACCAGGTCACGGACTTGCGTTCCGTCGCCCTTCACAACCAAGCGCTGGGGGGACGCGTGAAGATTGGCGAAGAAGTCGTAGACGACTTGCTTGGTCTGATAGGGACCGTACACAGAGAACAGGCGCAGCGAGGCGGCCGGTAGCTGGTATAGTCGCGCATAGACGGCCACGTAACGCTCGGCCGCGAGTTTGCTGACGCCATAGGGCGATATGGGAACGGTCACATCGCTCTCTTCGACCGGGAGCTTGGCGGGATTGCCATAGACCGCCGCCGACGAGGCGAAGATCAGTCGCCCCGACGCCTTCAACGCACGGAGTTGCTCCAAAAGGTCAACCGTTGCTACCAGATTCGTTATGAAGTCCCCGTAGGGGGCGTTGACGGAATCCGCGGCGTAAGCACGCGCCGCCAGGTGAAAAATGTAATCAAAAGGACCGTCTTGGCGGAAGCAGGCGGCAAAGGCCGGGCTGCCCATGCTAACCTGGCGCGTCGATAGGCTCCTCCGAGGCTCGCCATTTGTGGGGAGGGGGCGCTCGTCGACCACGACCACCTCGGCGCCCCCTGCGAGCAGGGCCGAGGTCAAGTGCCGACCGATAAACCCAGCTCCACCTGTTACCAGGATGCGGGCGTCTCGAAACGCGGCCCGGTCGTCGCGTGTCGCTGGCTGATTCATGCTTTCCTCGGCGCCGGCGATGGAGTGCGCACAACATGACGGTTGAAGAGATAGCACCCATCGCAGATGGTGCGGGCCTGGGCTATTGGCTGCCGCGCAAACAGAGCGCGGGAGGCCTGGTAAGACGGATTGTTCCAGATGGTATCCAGGTCATCGTTGAGGAGGTTGCCGAAGTCCTGGCGCTCCTTGTACACAATACAACAGGCGGCAATGCCCCCACCCGGGTTGACGGTCATGGAACGGTACAGGTAGTAGCACGGTTCGTCCCACAAGTAGCCCTGTTTGCGGAGCAAGCCGGGGTGAAGCTCCCAATAAGCGGGATTGGTCGGCATCCACTTCGCCCCTAGCTCCTCATTGTCGATCTGGTTGTACGGCAGACCTGGGGAGCGGAAGCGTAGGCGGTCTACGCCCAGGTGCGAGGCAAGCTCTCGCGCGGCCTCCATCTGGTGCTCGTTGTGGTTGAACACGAGAAACTGCCACTCGATGACCGGCGTCTTGCTACCTAGCCGCTGCTTGGCCGCGACAATGTCGCGGATGTTATGGAACACGAGATCGATGTTGCCCCGCACGCGGTAGCGCTCGTAGACGTCCTGGGTAACACCGTCGAGCGAGACAATCAGGTACTCCAGCCCTGACGCCACCAACCGCTCGCCCAACCCCTCTCTCTCCAGGCTCAAGTTAGAGCTCATATTGGTGGCAATACCGAGCCTATCAGTCACAGCAATCATGTCGAAGATCTCCTTGTTCAGGAGAGGCTCGCCCCAGTTGTGCAAGGAGACCTCGACGGCATAGGGGGAAATTTTGTCCAGGATGACCTGATAGTCAGCCAGCTTCAGGACACCCCTGGTCTTGCGACCCAGTTCGTTTGTGCCCGTCGGACAGAGCGGACAGCCCAGATTGCAGACGTTGCAGGGGTCGACAAAGTAGTAGTAGGGTTTACCCCGCAAGAGGCTGCGACGCTGCAACCGCTCGGCCTCGACGAGCAGCACATTGATCGTCTTACGCACACCCGCGTGCTGGAGCAAGGCAGCCAGGTGGCGCGGGTAGCGGAAATACTTTGCAACTGTGCCCTGGAGCTTCTGCTTGGCTGTTGGCCACGACATGTACTGCCGCCTTCACTAAGGGCGAGGGGGTATCCTGATCGCCACGGCCTACACCAGGAAGCGATGGCAGATAAATGCTTCAGCTGCTTCGACGCCTACCTCTCGCCCACGGACCTGAGCGAGACGTCGCAAGTGATCAGGTGTTCGGAAGTGAAGTCCGGTGCGGAGTTGCGAGTGATGCAATTCGAGCGCCCGCACCTTCGCCTCAAGCTGGTTGGTGATGTCGACATAGAAATTGGGCTGCAGGCGGGTGATGGACCAGGCATAACACGCCTGCTCATGCATCAGGACGATGGGCTGGAACGGTTTGAGGTCATGCGGCAAGGGCCGCAACGCGGCGAAGCTGGCGTCAAAGACAGCGCGGTGATCCTGGTGGTAATGGTCGGGCGCGGGGATCGCCACCATCGTAGGTCGTATGGTTGTGAGCGAGACCGGACTGTCTTTCTCGATGAGATCCACCAGGGTGCGCTGGGGAACTGTGTTGAGGTTGAGGTGATACTCCTCCCCAACCAGCGCCAGGTCGTAACCGTCCACCCCCAGGAACTCCACGACGGCCTCGATCTCGGACCGCCGTGTGTCCACCTCGGTGTAGGTATGGATGTGGTCGTACTGCGGACTGGGACCAACTGTCACATAGAGGATATAGACTTCCCCCCCGCAGTCCTTGACCTTTTTGATTAGCCCCCCGCAGCCCAGCACCTCGTCGTCGGGGTGGACACTGACGACGAGGAGACGTTGTTCCTTCAGCAGGGCCTCACCCCAAGACCGATAACTCACCTTGTCTCTCCTCAGTAGGCTCCCTTACCAGTGAATACGGCGCGGACGGTCGCCAGCAAGATGCTGAGATCCACCCACAAGGACCGCTCGCGGACGTACTTGATATCGAGCGCGACGGTATCGGGAAAGTTGAGCTCGCCTCGCCCCAGGACTTGCGCCCAGCACGTCAGGCCAGGCTTCACCTGGAATTTCTCCCGCGTCTCATAGTAGGGCAGCATGGCGGGCAGTTCGGGCCGGGGGCCAACCAGCGCCATGTCCCCGCACAGGATGTTCCAGAAGTTAGGCCACTCGTCGATGCTGGTCCGCCTGAGAAGCCGACCGAGAGGTGTCACGCGCGGGTCATCTTTGATCTGAAGATAAACCTGGTCCAACGCCTGTGGCTCGAAGTCGAACCGGGCTAGGTGGGGAAACCGGGCCGGCCAATCGGTGTACATTGTTCTGAATTTGTAGAAGCGGAAGGGTTGGCAGCCTTGACCAAGCCGCCACTGCGCGAGAATTGCGGGACCAGGACTCTCGACTTTGATCAAGATCGCCATCAGACCCATGAGCGGCAGGCCCACGAGCAGCGCAAGCCCTGCTGCGACGATATCCAGCCCTCGTCTAACACAGTCCTCGACACGGTCTATCATGGGCCTTGCGGCGACCATCCATCTCCTATCCGGCGCGGATGTCGCTGACCTCACACCGTTCTCCTCGTGGCGGCGGATTCAGGACAACAGAGCCGCCCGACAAGCCCGCCCACCTGTGCTGACACAATAGCACAGGTGGGTCGTCGAAGAGTGGAGAAATAGTTGAGGTCGGGTTGAGGTCGAACGGGGAGCCTAAGAGAGAAGCCGGTAGCCAACACCAGGGAGAGTGGAAATATCACCCTGTTGGTTACGCTGCAACTTGAGCTTCTTGCGAATGTGCGAGATGTGGGACTTGAGCAGGGAGGTATCCCCGCGATCATAACCCCAAGCATACTCAACGAGCCGTTCCATACTAATCACCCGGCCCGGATTGCTGGCCAAGATGTAGATCAGACGGAATTCAATGGGGGTCAAGCGGACCACTTGGTCGTGTACCTGTACTTCATGGGCTTCTGGGTCGAACGTCATACCCGCCACATTAAGTTTGCGCATGGTCTCTATGCCGCTGTCTCGACCGCTCCGTCGGGCGACAGCGCGGATGCGCAAGGCCAACTGACGCGGACTGAACGGCTTGGTGACGTAATCGTCCGCTCCCATGCGGAACGCACTGACAATGTGCTCCTCATCGTGGAGAGCCGTGAGCATGATGATGGGCGTCGTCGAGGTCTGGCGAATGCGACGACACACTTCAAAGCCTGTCATGCGGGGCAACTTCGCATCCAGCACCACAACATTCGGCTGGTCCTCCGTCCACCGTTGTATTGCCTCCAGCCCATTAGTGGCGACAATGACGTTGAAGCCCTCCCGCCGCAGGGCATAAGATGTGATGTCGAGCATGTCGAGATCGTCATCCACGAGCAAGATCTTCATTCAACCCTCCTATCAGTTCACGCAGAGAGTTGGAAAGAGGTTCGGCCTGTCTGATCTCCACACGCTTCGCTCACTAGAGGCAAGCGAATCCAAAAAGAGGTGATTTCACCCAGCCGACTCTCGACGCCCACCCTACCGGCGCACACCTCCACGAGGTGTTTCACAATGGCCAGCCCCAGCCCTAGCCCACTCCCATCCTGCCGTCCGGCGGCGCCACGCACGTAGGGCTGAAAGACGTGCTCCTGTTCACCCTCCGCGACGCCCGCCCCATGATCCGTGACTCTCATCTCGACCCAACTCAGGTAGGCGGAGACAACGATGTCGATCACGTCGCCCCGCGGCCCGTATTTGGCGGCATTCACCAACAAGTTGACGATGACCTGCTCGATGGCCTGGCGATTGGCACAGACCCAGTCTTGGTCAGTGTGAAGGTGAACTTGGACGATCTGCTGTTTACGGTTCAAAAGAGGTTGGACGAGGTCAAGAGGTGATTTGAGACAGCTAGACAGACGCAAACGCGTCAAGGGAAGTTCTACCTGGCTTGTCTGCAACGTTTCCCATGCAGCCCGATTCTGGAGCAAGGCGTTGACCCAGAGCGTGGCACATTCGAGATGCGTTAGTAGTAGCTGAACTTCATGTGTCTCAAGCGATGGGAATTCCTTGAGTAGATCGACCGTCACCTTCATCACGGCAAGCGGCGTGCGCAGTTCATGAGTCAACGCATCAAGCGAGCGAGGGTCACCTACAGCGCCTAGCACTGGCCGGCGCTGGGTAGGGGTTGGGAAAGCACCGGCATCGTATCTGAGTCTGCTGTACTGTCCCCCCCTTCGGCGACTATCTCTATATCGCCTCGTCACGCGGACTCGCTCTCTGCATGACACGACAGCCTCCTGCAAGAAGGGCCAGATCAGCTGTAACTATCCAGGTGAGATTGTGAAGCGTCTCGACGCGAACTTGGCTTCGGGCATAGGTGACATGCAGTATATCTCAGTTGCTCATATTTGTCAATGGCTTGCACGGCCTCGTGGAGACTGCATCAAAATCCGGATGGTGAAATCACTCGCACCTCGCTGGTTAAGGACGGGGGATGCCACCGATAATAAGAGGCAAGAACACTTGCTCCGATGATAGGACAATTATATCGTAGATATGGAGCCTGGGGATCTTGACTCGGATGGTCTCGCCGTCATCATGTTCTACGGTCAACGGAATTCGATCGCTGAAATCAGGCGAGAGCAAAGTCGCCTGCTGGTAGCCAATCTTTGAGCGAAGCCTTAGATAGAAGTCGCCTTTGTCAATCACCTGGTCGGTATTGAACTGATGGTCATAATTCACCAAATGCACGATTAACTTGCCGTTCCCTTGATAGGCAAATGCTGACACTTTTCCCCCCTCAGCCTCCAATGTAACCCGAGGGGTTGTGCCCTGCATCACCCAATTCCGAATCTCTTGCCGAGTCTGGCTGAAGTGGTCCGTGAGATACGCGCGCCCCAGGTCTGTGCCCACTAGCCGTATGCGTGGGTTATCGAGGAGGGCCGGATTGATGAGATCGTCAAAGACAACGACCGTGCCACCAAGCGTGACATACTCATTGAGGACTTGGATACCGGCAAGCGGCATATCCTTCAGCGTAGCGACGACAACCGTCTGAAACGGCATGAGTCTATCGACCGTCAGAGGGGTGGCATCGGAGGCGATAAGTGTCTCGAATTGAAGATTGGAGTCGGCCAGAGCCAGGGTCAAACCCTCATACGTCGGCCAGGTGTCTTGCTTGGGACTGAAGTAGATAACGACGGTGTCGGCGTAAACATCACGTGTCTGGTCGAACAATTCCTGATTTGCCGTGATAAACGTGGCAAGGCCCGCCAGGGGCCGGAAGAAATCGATCTTACTGGGATCCTCAGGACTGGTGTACAGCGCTAAGGCCTGGCGATTGGCGTAGCTTTCGGCCATTCGAATAGCGTAGAAGTTGCGAAGATTGGCGGTAAATATCTGGGGCCAGTCGCTACTTGAGTTAAACATAAAGACGTTAGGTGTCTTCTTGATGGCCCAGCCAGCCTTATACCACGCAACCATCTTTCGACCCGGCAAAGGCCATAGGGGGTCTTGAGTGGAGGCGCTGTCATAGGAAAACTCGCTAGCGAAAAAATCTACCAAGCCCCAATAGCGGTACGTATCCAAACTGTATTCTTCATTGGCCCCCAGGCGTAAACCTGTCAAAGGCGAATTGCCACTGATGATGATATTCCTACCTAATTCGCGACCATAAGCGCGGAGTGCGGTCGTCAATTGTTCCATGTGGGTGTAACTGGCCTGCTCGTAGAAGGGCCAGAAATAGTCCATCAGCTCATTTTTAACAGAACTGCCCCCATAAAGATAAAGCTCGCTCTGGCCTAAACTACGTCTCAGTTCATCATTCGATAATGCGCTGACATAGGGCAATTCAGGTGTTACTGTCCGTCTAAAGGCATTGAGGGTGGCATCACAAAAACCGGGTGTGCTGCCTGGCAGAGACAGCGAGCCTAAAAGCAAGGCCCGACTCAGCGGGACAAAGTTGTCGATAGTAATGGAATCAGCGTTGGCATCAATAATGCGCTTGCCTTCCTCGATTTGCCAGGTAAGCCAATCGGGATCATCAAGGCACATGAAGTGATAGTCGCCGTATATCGCAGGCTCGCCATTGATTCGTGTGTCTAGAGCCTGTCGCAGATCAGGATACTGGTCGAGTTGAGCGGTATAAGCCCCTGAGGCATCAATCACGCCTGAGAGCCGTAACCCAGCTTGATGGAATGCGTTGACTTGCTCAGCATCGCTGGCGTACATGTAGTTGCCCTGCCGAATCGGACTAGCCCAAAAATATCCCCCCCACAAGCCATTGAGCGTTAGTCCGAGGGTCAGGGCATCGTCGGGCCAAAGTGGCAGCATGCCGTAAACTTGGGTTCGCTTATACCACTGGGGATCGTCAGGGATGGGGGCACGAACGAGTAGACCGCTCGTTTGCGGAAGAGGGAAGGGCGGCGGGTTGGAATTGAGGCTCAGGATTAAGGCGCTCAGTAGTACTAAGGGCAAAGAAAGCTTAATCAATGTCGATGTTATCATTGACAGGGAACTCTAATGTCGAAGCTCTTCGTTCTATGCTGGTTCATCACCTGCCTCCAATAGCTGGACCACGTCACGGGGCGTCATGATGACGACCAGGCCAGGCGGGGACAAGCTCCTGTCCCCGCCCATGTACGTGTCTCAAGCCGCCCCCAGCACGGCCCCCTCCCGCGCCGGCAGCTTGAGCGCGATCTGGCCG